>CANQTZ010000049.1 GCA_947626865.1 uncultured Clostridia bacterium | reverse complement strand
AGACTATGCAATATTAACAGATGAAATTTATAAAAGTACATTTAATATGAATACAGCTCAATATAGAGAATTAAAAGATGATGTACAAGAAGCGGGAAAAATTACAGGGAAAGCTAGAAAAGAGATAGAAGGAAAGATTGGAAGAAAAGTTGCCGAAAAAACAAATTATAAAAATTTAACTCAAAATACTTTAAAACAAATTAAAAATAAAGAGGTTTAAATTTGGATAATTATCAAATATACAAGAGAAAAGGCTATAGAAGAAATAGAAAAAATAATTATGAGTAAGAAAAATATTTAAAAATTATGATTGGAGATGACTAAAATGGCGAAAATGATATTAATATGTGGACCACAAGCTGTTGGAAAAATGACAGTTGGGGAAGAATTAACTAAAATAACAGATTTAAAATTATTTCATAATCATATGACAATAGAACCTTTATTAAAAATATTTGAACATAAGTCAAAAGAATTTCAAGAATTAAATAGCTTGTTTAGACAACAAATATTCGAAAAATTTGCAAACAGCGATAAATATGGATTGATATTTACGTATGTATGGGCTTTTAATATGCAAGAAGATTGGGATTATATTAAAAGTATTTTTGATTTATTTGAAACACATGGGGGAGAAACATATATTGTAGAGCTAGAAGCAGATTTAAATGAAAGAGTTCTAAGAAATAAAACAGAAAATAGATTACAAAACAAACCAACAAAAAGAGATATAGAGTGGAGTGAACAAGAATTATTAAATAGTGTAGATAAGTATAGATTAAATTCGGAAGATGGTGAAATAAAACATAAAAATTATATGAGAATAGATAATACAAATTTATCAGCTGAGGTTGTTGCCAAAATGATAAAAGATAAATTTAAATTATAGAAATGAGGTAGAATAAAATGAAGTATTTTAAAAAATTATTAGGAGATAGAATATATTTATCTCCAAGAAATATAGAAGATGTAGAAGAATTTACAGAGTGGATGAATGACTTCGAAGTCACAGATTATACTGGAAGAAGTGGGCAAATTATGTCATTAGAAGGAGAAAGAAAATATTTGCAAGAAGATGCAAATCCAGAAGCTACTTTTTCAATTATAACCATAAATGAGGATAAGTTAATTGGAACTGTTGGATTAGAAAGAATTAATCATATGCATAGAACAGCAACACTAGGCATTTTTATTGGGGATAAAGAACATTTAAGTAAAGGATATGGAACAGAAGCTATAAAATTATTATTAGATTATGGATTTAATTATATGAATTTACATAGTATTAAATTACATGTAATGAGTTTTAATGAAAGAGCATTAAAATGCTATAAAAAATGTGGGTTTAAAGAAACAGGAAGGATTCGTGAAAATAGGTTTATTAATGGCAAATATTATGATACAATAGCTATGGATATTTTAGAAAATGAATTTGGTGAAAGCTATATAAGAAATAAAAATATAAAATAATACTCTATAATATAATATTATATTATAAGCGGGCATATTATATAATAAGCAATATTTTTTATGCATTATTATTGCATAAAAAGTAAAAACATAATATACTAATAATAAGTTGGAGGTTTTTATTATGATAACAAGTTTAAAATTTAATAATTGTTTTGCTTTTAATAATACTATAGAAATGAGTTTTAAAGCAGATATGAGAACAAAAAAATTCTCATCAAATATAACTAATATAAATAATAGTTTAAATATATTAAAATCATCAGCTATTTATGGACCAAACAATACAGGAAAAACTACTTTAATAAACTGTATAAAAGCTATTAAAGGAACATTACTAAATAAAGAAATACATTTAGATTCGAATATATTTACTGATAATAATATTTGTGAAGAAGCAATCTCATTTATATATGATAAAAAAGAATATTATTATGAGTATAAGTATGATGATAAAAAAATGATGTATATATATGAAAAAATGTGTGAAATAGTAAAAGATCAATATAATAATGAAAAAGAAGAATTAATGTTTTTAAAAGATACAATTAATGAAAAATATGAATGTCCACGAGATGAAGAATTAGCAAAAGTATTAAACATAGCTTCTAATAACAATATTTTAATATACACAGTACAAATTGAGAAGTTTCCAATACTAGATAAAATAAAAACAATATTAACAGGTATAGCCAATAGCATTGAAGTAGTAGATATGAATAAAATACCAAACTCAAAAACAATACAAATGTTAAAAAATAAAAATGAAGAAACAAAAAAAGTTGTTGAGTTTATTAAGAATGCAGATTTATATTTAGATGACTATATGTATGTGAAAGATTTAGATGTTGAAATTGATGGAAAAGTTGCAGACGAAAAAATATTAAAAAATCAAAATTTTATGGATCAAATAAAAATAGTATCAGTTTATAAAGGACGACCAGTACCAAGTATCATATTTGATTCGCTAGGAACAAGAAAATTTGCAGCTCTTGCAAGTTATGTAATAGAAGCAATAGAACAAGGAAAAACATTAGTAATTGATGAGTTAGATAGTAGTTTACACTTTAAAATTACAAGAGCAATAATTAGTATGTTTAATAACGAAATAAATAAAAATGCACAATTGATAGCTACATTGCATGATATAAGTTTATTAGACTGCAAAAAAATGTTTAGAAAAGAACAAATATGGTTTACTGATAAAGATGAAAATGGAACAGATTTATATTCATTAAAAGAATTTAGTTATGCAGAAAATGGAGTAAGAGATACATCCAACATACAAGAAAAATATATTAAAGGTGAATTTGGGGCAATACCAGAGCCAGATTTAATATCTACCTTATTGGAGGTAGATAATGACAATAGTCAAAAGAATGAAATAAATAGAACAAAAATAGTAAGATAAATCAAAATAATAAAAGGAGAAAAAATGATAATAGAAAGTAAAAGATTAATTTTAAGAAATTGGAAAGACGAAGATATAGATGATTTGGTTGAAGGACTTAATAATATAAATGTTGCCAAATGGATGGCTGGAGTTCCATTTCCATATACTAAAAATGATGCTAAAAATTTTATTGAAATGGTAAAAAATCAAAATGAAAAAGTTAAAATATCTTTAGCAATAGTATTAAAAGAAGATGGTAAAGTAATAGGTGGAACTGAATTAAGAAATATAAATAAGAAAGATGGAACTGTTAGTGGTGGTATATGGTTAAATGAAAAATATCAAAAAAACGGATATGGTACAGAAGCTTTTTCTGCTAGAATAAAATATGCTTTTGATGTGTTAGGGTTAAGAAGAATAGAAAATGGATATTTTGTTAACAATGAAAAATCAAAGAAAATGCAAGAAAAATTGGGATATAAATATGAGGGGATAAGAAGAAAAAAATATTTATGTTTGGCAACTAATGAATATGTAGATGAATGTATTACAGGTTTGTTAAAAGAGGAATTTATAGAATGGAAAGAAAATAATTAATCTTCTACAAAAATTATAATGCATACACTTCGGTGTATTTTTTATTAAAAAACGTTGATATATGCCTTTTACCAGATTTGTAAAATTTCAAAAATTATGATAAAATGCGAATAAGAAAATAGGAGATAAAAAGATGAAATTACCTACAAGCATAGAAAATATATTAAATGAAAACATTGTAGAAAATGCAAGGTTAGAATTAAAGAAAAATTGGAATCCAGAACCAATATTGCATACAATTTGTGCATTTGCAAATGATATAGATAACTGGGGTGGAGGATATATTTTAATTGGTGTTGAAGAAGAAAATGGCAGACCAAAATTTCCAATAGCTGGACTAGAATTATCTGAAGTAGATAAAATTCAAAAAGAATTGTTAGCAAAATGCAAGTTAATTCAGCCATCATATACACCAATAGTTGATGTTGCACAATATAAAGGAAAGAATATACTAGTGGTATGGTGTTTTGGAGGACAAACAAGACCATATAAATGTCCAACGACTTTAGACAAAGATTTTTCAAAAGGCTATTCTTATTATATAAGAAAAATGTCAAGCACAGTTAAAGCAACAGAAACAGAACAAAAAGAATTATATGATATGGCAAGAACAATACCATTTGATGATAGAATGAACCATGAAGCAGAGCTTAGAGATTTAAAATTGCCATTAATTCAAAATTATTTATATGAAATAAAAAGTGATTTATTAAAAGAATCTGAAAATATGGATTTTATAGATTTATGCAAAAGTATGAGAATTGTGGATGGAACACCAGAATATATGAAACCTTTAAATGTAGGATTAATGTTTTTTAATGATGAACCACAAAAATTCTTTCCATACTCACAAATAGAAGTGGTAGACTTAAGAAATGGTCCAGAAGGAGACAATATGACAGAAAGAATATTTAGAGGACCACTAGACAGTATGATAAAAAGTGCATTGACTTTTATTAGAAATACAGTAATAGAAGAAAGAATTTTAAAAATAGAAGGACAAGCAGAAGCGGAAAGGTTTTTCAATTATCCATATCAAGCAATAGAAGAAGCATTAGTAAATGCAGTTTATCACAGGCGGATATGATGTAAGAGAGCCCATAGAAGTAAGAATAATGGAAGATAGAATTCATATTGTAAGTTATCCAGGACCAGATCGTTCAATAAGTGAAAAATCAATCGAAAATAAAAATATGATAGCAAGAAAATATAGAAATCGCAGGATAGGAGAGTTTTTAAAAGAACTAAAATTAACAGAAGGTAGAAATACAGGTATTCCTAAAATAAAAAGAGCATTGAAAAACAATGGTTCAAAAGAACCAGAGTTTGAGACAAATGAGACAAGAGATTATTTTATTACAACTATATTTATGCATGATGGATTTGAAAATGAAAATACAAACCGACCAAGAACCGACCAAGAACCGACCAAGTTAAATGAACAAGAAATAAAAATATTAGAATTCTGTAAAGAGCCACATAGTAAGAAAGAAATAATGGAATATATGGAATATAAACATACAAGAAACTTTACAGTGTTATATTTAAAACCATTATTAGAAAAAGGATTATTGCAAATGACTATACCAGAGAAACCAAATCATAAAAATCAAAAATATACATCAAGATAGGAAAGGGAAAACAGGATTATGAATTTAAGAGAATAAATATAAATATTTTAGAGAAAGGAACAAAAAAATGGGGGAAATTAATGTATTAATCAACAAATCAAAATTAGAAAAAAGAATACAAGAAATAGCAAAACAAATTGAAAAAGACTATGAAGGAAAAGAAATTGTACTAGTTGGAATTTTAAAAGGGTCAGTAATATTCATGTCAGAGCTAGCAAAAAACATGAAAAAAAGTGTAGAGCTAGATTTCATAGATGCATCAAGTTATAAAGGAACAGAAAGCACAGGAACAGTAAAAATCAACAAAGATATTAGAAATTCAATAGAAGGAAAAGAAGTTATCATTGTAGAAGACATAATTGACACAGGAAGAACCTTAACCTATGTACTAGAATACTTAAAGCAAAAAAATCCTAATAGCATAAAAATAGTAACCATGTTATCAAAGCCATCTAGAAGAGTAATGGAACTAAATGTAGACTATATAGGATTTTCCATTGATGACAAATTTGTTGTAGGATATGGATTAGATTACAACGAAAAATACAGAAATTTACCATATATAGGATATATAGAATAAAGGAGAACACAATGTTTAACATTGAAGAAGAACTTAAAAAATTGCCAGACAAACCAGGTGTATATGTCATGAGAGACAAAGACGACACAATAATATATGTTGGAAAAGCAATTTCTCTAAAAAATAGAGTAAGGCAATATTTTAGAAAAAATGAAAGAACACCAAGAATTGAAAAAATGGTTAGCCTAATTGACCATTTCGAATATATTGTAGTAGATAATGAAGCAGAGGCATTAATTTTGGAATGTAATCTTATAAAAAAGAATAGACCCAAATTTAATGTCTTATTAAAAGACGACAAAACTTATCCATATATCAAAATAGATATAACATCTGATTATCCAAGTGTATATATAACTAGAAGAATTGTGAAAGATGGTTCAAAGTATTTTGGACCTTATGCAAATCCAGGTGCTGCCAAAGAAATGGTAAACTTTATCAAAGAAAAATATAAAATTCGTCAATGTAAATCTTTAAAAAAACGAACAAGACCATGCCTAAATTATCATATCAATAAATGCTTAGCTCCATGTATGGGAACAGTTTCTAAAGAAGAGTACAAAAAGCAAATAGATGAAATAATAGACTTATTAGAAGGAAAAACTGATAAACTTGTAAAAGAATTAGAAAAAGAAATGAAAGAAGCTTCTCAAAAATTAGACTTTGAAAAAGCAGCATATATAAGAGATAAAATACAAGCAATACAAAGAGTATCAGAAAAGCAGAAGGTTTCAAACATCTCAGAAAATAATATTGATGTAATCGGAATAGCAAAATCAGAAATACAAGTATGTATTGAAATATTTTTTGTTAGAGGCAGTAAAATGATAGGAAGAGAACATTATTTCTATCAAGATTTAAAAGATATGGAAGACAAAGAAATTTTAGAAGGATTTGTAAAACAATATTATTTAGACAATCCAAACATTCCCAATAAAATAATGATGAGGGAAGAAATTGATGATAAAATAGCAGTAGAACAGTGGTTATCCACACTATTAGGGAAAAAAGTGGAAATAAAAACACCAAAAAAAGGAGAAAAGCTACGTTTTGTAGAAATGGCAGAGCTAAATAGCAAAGTAACATTAGAAAATAGAGAAAAAGACAAAAGTGAAATTCTAGTAGAATTAAAACAAGTTTTAAAATTAAATAAATTACCAAGAAAAATTGAAACCTATGATATATCTAACATTTCAGGTGAATATATGGTAGCAGGAATGTGTGTTATGCAAGATGGAGCAATCAAAAAAAATTTATCAAGAAGATTTAAAATAAAAACAGTTTTTGGTCAAGATGATCCAAGATGTATGGAAGAGGTAATTACTAGAAGATTAAAACATTCTATTGAAAATCCTAAAGGAGGCTTTGGAGAACTTCCAGATGTAATTTTTGCAGATGGTGGTATTACACAAATAAGAGCAGTTCAAAATGCAATAAAAAAAGTACAAGAAGAAACAAAAACAAAATTAGAAATACCAGTATTTGGAATGGTAAAAAACGATAAACATCAAACACGAGCATTAATGGATGACAAGCGCCAAGAATTAGAAATATCACAAAATTTAATGAATGCAATTACAAAATTTCAAGATACAGTTCATGAGACAGCAATTACCTATCATAGAAAATTGAGAGATAAAGATATAACAAAATCACAATTAGATGAAATTACAGGTATTGGAGAGGCTAAAAAAAGAGAATTGCTAAAACATTTTGGCAGTGTAGAGAAAATAAAACAAGCAAGCATAGAAGAACTTATGAAAGTAAAAGGCATAAGTCAAGGAATTGCTGAAAAAATATTATTACAATTTGGTAATTTTTAAGAATAATTTAAAAAGTGGAGCATATACATATATAAAACAAATAATAAAGGGGAAATGTTTATATGGAATATGCTGACGATTTAAATAAATTACAAGTAAAAGGACAAAAGTGGACAAGTAAGTTATATCAAAAAATTAAAAGGCATAAATTAATCACAACAATTGTAATTACCTTTTTCTTGTTTTCAATCATTAACATTATTATGATATACAATTTTATGCAGATTTTGATGGCATATTAATAATATTATTGGAAAAACGAACAAAGTGTGGTAAAATATAGTTATTATAAAATAGGGAGGAATAACCAGAAATTGAAAATAGCAAACGAATGGAAAGAATATAAAATATTAGACATGGCAGATGGACAAAAGTTAGAAAAATGGGGAGATATTATTTTAGCAAGACCAGATCCACAAATTATATGGAAAGAAAAAAGTTTTCCAAATAAATGGAAAGACATTAATGCTACTTACCATAGAAGCAAAAGTGGAGGAGGTTCATGGGAATTTAATAAAAAAATGCCAAACAGTTGGGAAATACACTACAAAAATTTAAGTTTCCATATCAAGCCAATGGGATTTAAGCATACAGGACTTTTTCCAGAACAAGCAGTTAATTGGGATTGGATGATAAACAAAATAAAAACATCAAAAAGAAAAATAAATGTATTAAACTTATTTGCATATACAGGAGGAGCAACAGTTGCCTGTTTATCAGCAGGAGCCAGCGTTTGCCATGTAGACAGTTCAAAAGGAATGACAAATTGGGCAAAAGAAAATGTAGAATTATCAGGATTTCAAAATAAACCTGTTCGTTTCATAATAGATGATGTTGTAAAATTTGTAAATAGAGAAATTAGAAGAGGAAACAAATATGAAGCAATAATTATGGATCCACCATCTTATGGTAGAGGAGCCAAAGGAGAAGTATGGCAATTTGAAGAAAATATTTATAATTTAGTAGAATTATGCACTCAAGTATTATCTAAAGAACCACTATTTTTTTTAATAAATTCTTATACAACAGGAATTTCAAGCACAGTATTACAAAATATTTTGAGAGTAACAGTAGACAAAAAATATAAAGGAATTATAGAATGTGGAGAAATTGGATTACCAATGGAAAATTCTAAATTAGTATTACCATGCGGAATTTATGGTAGATGGGAAAGTAAGGAGAAATAAATGCAAAAATTAAATATATTATTTGAAGATAATCATATTATTGTAATAGAAAAAATACCAAATATTCCATCACAATCAGACAAAACAGAAGATATGGACATGCAAACAATGGTAAAACAATATATAAAAGAAAAATATGCAAAACCGGGAAATGTCTATTTAGGGTTAGTTCATAGATTAGATAGACCAGTAGGAGGAGTGATGGTATTTGCCAAAACCTCTAAAGCAGCAGGAAGACTTAGCGAACAAGTAAGGCAAAAAGTTTTTAAGAAAAAATATCTAGCCGTAGTAGATGGTAAAGTAGAACCAGAGCAAGGCACATTAGAAGACTACTTGTATAAAGATGAAAGAAATAATATAAGTAGAGTAGTAAAAAAAGAAAAGAAAAATGCAAAATTTGCAAAATTAGATTATAAAGCATTAAAATATAATGAAGTAAAAAAATTAAGCTTATTGGAAATAAATTTGCATACAGGAAGACATCATCAAATAAGAGTACAACTAGCAAATTTTGGACACAGTATTTTTGGAGACCAAAAATATGGGACAAGGGGAAAAGGCAGACAAATAGCACTATGGGCTTATGAACTTACCATAGAACATCCAATTACTAAAGAGCAAATGACTTTTAAAAATTTACCACAAGCAAATGGAACATGGAGTATTTTACAGAGGGATAAAACTTACTGAGTTACAATTCACAGCTAATAAATTCTATATGTCAAAATAGTAATATATTATTTATTTGTAACAATTCGGGGGGACCAACAAATTACAGACTTTTAATAAAGTGGGTTAAATAATTGTATTTTTTCATAACTTTGTGTGTCGCAACTTCCATAATTAAAAATACTAGTATGTAAGTTGCTCCAATCGCACTCGTTTCACTCGTTTGGTCGCTTACGCAGTTATGAAAAAATATAATTATTAACCCACTTTGTATTAAAGTCTGTTATGCAGTTGGGAGTTACAAATAAATAATATATTAATATTTTGACTATGTAAATATAAATTTGGCCGTGAATTGTAACTACTGATTTGTTACTAGTTATTTTTTTTTTTTTTAAAGGTACTTGTCAAAAATAAAAACTAATAGTATAATTTGAATATATATTATTAGCTATTTTTGTAAATGGAAAAAGTACATTGAAAATTGCATATTCTTTATTCAAAAATACAAGATTTTCGAATATGAAAATCTTGGCATAAAAGTATTTAATATAATAGAAAAGTATGGCTTTCCTGTTATATTAAATAATAAAAATGTGCTTGAATAATATTTACAAAAGTGGAAATAATGTAAATAAATAGAAAAGATTTTGTAAAAAATTAATTTTATCAAATTAAAAATAACGAAGGAGGAACAAGAAATGGAGAAGTTAAAGAGAAATAAGGAATGTGCAAAAAATAAGAAGAAAAATAGACAAAAAGGTATAACATTGATTGCACTTGTTATAACAATAATTGTTTTGTTGATACTAGCTGCAGTAAGTATTGCGACATTGACAGGAGAAAATGGAATACTAAGTAAGGCAAATACAGTAAAAGAGGAGACACAAAGAGAGGATGCAAAAGAGCAGGCAAAATTAGATATAGCGGCATATGTAACAGACGAATTAGCAAAAGGTGGAGACGGAAGTATAACAAATGAAATAATAAAAGGAATATTAACAGGAAAAGATTATGTAAAAGATGGGAATCCAGGAGATGAAAGTTTCGAAAGTACAACTGGACAAGAAATACCATATTCAGAGTTATATGGAAAAATAGGGGATACAGGAGGAACAGAAGGAAGTCTGCCATCAACAGAAAACACAAAGCCATACTTGCCAAGTAGCGAATTTAGTCAAAAGGAAGGCGATTTAAGCACAGGATTAGTAATACAAGATAAGGCAGGAAATAGTTACGTATGGATAGAAGTGCCAAAGACAGAAACTGTATATGCAACTGCAAAATTAGATATTACAGATTTTTCAACTGAAAATTTAAAAAAGATAGAAACAGATTTACAAAACTATGTGGGTGAATCATATAGGAAAACAAATTATGAAGACAAATGGTATGAGGGATGCGGATTAAAAGATGAAACAGAATATACAGAATTAAAAAATAAGATGATAAAAAGTGTATATGAAAATGGAGGATTCTGGATAGGGCAATACGAGATGGGAACAGAAACACTAAGAACAAGCAAGGATGCTGAATTAACAGATCCAGTATGTAAAGAAGGAGCATACCCATACAATTTTGTAACATGTAAACAAGCACAAGAAAAAGCAAGTAGTATGAAATCTGGAGATTATGAAAGTAGTTTAATGTTTGGAATCCAATGGGATTTGGTTATGAAGTATATAGCAATAAAAGGAGAAAAAGTTCCAGACGGAGATTGTACTAGTTGGGGAAATTACAGTAATGCAACATTTACAGTTACAAAAGGAAAGTATTCAACTGATAGTGGAAAAACCTTTAAAGATGTAACAGAAGAAACAGAACAGAAATATACAAAGCTAGAAAATAAAAGTGTCTTATTAACAACAGGAGCGGAAGTAGAAGAAAGCGGAAATAAACGGAAGAAATAGTGTATTAAATATATATGATATAGCAGGAAATGTAAGAGAGTGGACATTAGAGCAATATACTGCGAGTTCCAGCTATCCTTGTTGCTATAGGGGAGGCAGTTGCAGCTACGACGGCAACGACAGTCCAGCTTCTGACCGCAGTATCTATGGCACTTCCGGCAGCTTCTACGGCGTTGGTTTTCGCCCAGCTTTGTATAAGTAGGACTGTACGCTGTGAAAACTAATCTAAAACATAGCGAGAGACTAGTTTACAGTAACAGCAATTGAATAATAGCTTTTAAGCGGTTTTAATCGCTTAAGAGGAAAATTTTCTGATTTGTCCCTTTTCGTTGAAAACGGAAAAGGGGGAAAATTAGAAAATTTTCCACTACGTGGCGCCACTACGTGGCGTTTTTTCTGCGTTTCAGGGCTTTTAAA
>CANQTZ010000048.1 GCA_947626865.1 uncultured Clostridia bacterium | reverse complement strand
AAGCTTATGAACGAAAAAAACACTGTACAATGATTTTTACATCAAATACAGTGATTTTTCTTTTTCATTTTTTAGTAACAAAAAAATACAAGAAAAAAATTATATTACATTTTTGTTACATACATTAATATTGGGCACCTGAACTGTAACGTTACTGTATAATAGTTTCATGGTGAGTATAGCTCTGTAGTATAAGAATTTGAATGAAATGTCGAATGTGCATGGAGAAATTTTAGAAATTCTAGGCAATTTTATGGAAATAGTTCACGTACTTAGAAAGGGTGCCATAAAATAAATTAGAATTTCTTAAATTTCGTAATAAGCCAAGACATGTAATGAAAAATCTTATACTGCAGGACTATACTCATCAAAAAACCATTATACCGTAATTCTTGATATTTAGTAACCTGTCCCAAAAAGTACATTGATGTATCATTTGTGCCTGTCCCAAATGGCACATCGATGTATCGTTTGTGCCTGTCCCAGATGGTACTGTCCCAGATGGTACATCACAATTTGCATTCCCTCTAGCTATGTGGTATAATTAGTATAGGAGAAAAACTTAAGAAAATAAGAGGTGTATGGTATGGAAAATAATGAAGAAGAATTTAAAATGCTAATTCATGATTTAATTGAAAATGAAACCGTACAGCAAATGAAGAACTACAGACAGCATTTTGAAACAACTTGTTTTGAACATTGTTATACAGTTGCTTATTATGTTTTTTTAATTTGTAAAAAATATCACTTAGATTATATATCAGCTACTCGTGCAGCTATGCTTCATGATTTGTTTTTATATGATTGGAGAAAAAGAGAAAATGGTAGAAAAGGATTTCATGCTTTTACTCATGGTAAAACAGCTTGTGATAATGCATGTAAATTATTTGTTTTAAATGATAAAGAAAAAAATATGATTTTAACACATATGTGGCCAGTTACATTAAAATGCCCTAAATCGCCTGAAGGGTTTGTTTTAACTGCAGTTGATAAATATTGTGCTTTATCTGAATCTTTTTGTATTTTAAAAACAAGGTTATTTTCGAAACGCCAATTTCGTTATGCTTATTTATTGTTTAGTTTATTAATTATTACTGTATAATGGCGTTTACTTACCTTGTGAAATCATTTTACGATGTTAAAGAGCTAAGGATATTCCTTAGCTCCCTTCTTCCCAACGTATCATTTTTATATCTTTATATTTTGATAAAACTTCTCTATATTTATCATATTCTTCTTCCCATAATGCATCTGGAACATTGTCAAAGGCTTTAAATATTTTTTCTGCTTCTGATAAATAGATTATTTGCTCCTGTGGTGACATTTTTTCATATTGTTTGGCAAATATATATAACTTGTCTAGCATTTGGTTAGCTTCAATAAATGACCAAAAGTCTTTTATTTTCATTCCAAACATTTTTATTTGTAGTATAGCATAAGCAGCTAAGGCAAAAATTACAAATATTAATATATATATTATTGCTAATATTGTCATTTTTTACTCCCTCTTTAGTTATTTTTTAGCTTATTTATATCACTTTATTTTTTTCTACTTTTCAAGTATAACATATTTTTCATTTTTTTGCAACTTATTGTTTTATTTCTATTTTTTGTGTATAATCATATAAACCGCTTTTAAGAAAGGAATGGATGTTATGGATAAAAAATTTTTAACTACTAAAAAAGCTCGGTATTTTAGGCATGATTGGAAATATTTTTCTATTAATTATAAAGGCTATTATTGGCTTTGTTAGTCACAGTCAAGCTATGATAGCTGATAGTTTTAATAGTGCTGGCGATATTTTTGCTTCGCTTATGACATTTATAGGTAATAAAATTGCAAGTGTACCTAATGATAAAGACCATAATTTAGGACATGGAAAAGCAGAATATATCTTTTCTATGTTTATTAGTATATCTATGATTTTCGTTTCTGCAAAATTGTTATATGATTCAGCCAGTACTTTTATTTTAGGTAGCCAATTACAATTTTCATGGTTTTTAGTTATTGTTTGTATTATAACCATTATAACTAAATTAGCCTTATTTTTATATACTAAATATGCTTATAATAAATATCAATCAATATTATTAGAAGCTTCTATGAAAGACCATAGAAATGACTGTATTATAACTACTTTTACACTGATTTCTGTTTTACTTACTTTACTTGATATTTATTGGTTTGATAGCATAGTTGGTATTGGTATTTCTATTTGGATTTGCTATACTGGTGTTACTATTTTTATAGGAAGTTACAATGTGTTAATGGATATTAGCGTTGATGACAAAACTAAAGATTTAATTTTGGATATTGCTCATAGTTATCCCGAAATAAAAGAAGTAGAAGATATTATTTCTACTCCTGTTGGTGACAAATATTTAATTTTTCTAACGATTTGCTTAGATGGTAATATGTCTACTTTTGAAAGCCATACATTAGCAGATAACCTAGAAAATACAGTAAATGGTTTAGAAAAAATTTATAAAACTGTTGTACATGTTAATCCAGTATAATTGCTATCTACCTCGTTTTTGAGGTGCTCTAGGATCTTCATATTCTTCATCTAGCTGTGCAATGATATCTTCTGCTTTTTGGTTTTTTGCTTCTTTTTGCTTGAATTTTTCTTTTATAAAAGAAGCATCTGGCTTTCCATCTTTGTAAAATCCCCATCTAGTTGCTAATTGTTGATATGTTACTTTCTCTCCAGAAGATAATTGCACAAATTCTGGAGTTTCCTGCTTTTTAGATTCTGTATTCATATCTCCATCTAAATCTTCTGGGCCTTTTGGCTCAAAGTTTTCCTGTTTTTCTTTCTTTTTTTCCACTTCTTGATAGCCCTCTTCTATAGAACAATAGCCATCATTGTGTTCTTGTGCTAATTTTAATGTTTCTACTTGTGTACTTTCTAAAGTATTTTTTGAATTAGATGTTTCTAATTGCCTATCTAAACTTTTATTTCCTTCAATATTCTTTCCACCTAATGTTTTTCTTGGTGAATGATATACTTCTACCTCTCCATATTGCCCTTTTTCAACTCCTATAGTTCCCTCTCCTACATTCATTCTAGTAATCACATCACCACGTTTAACCTCACTATTTTGCTTTACCTGATAATTTTTTTCCTCTGGATTAGTTCCTTCTTGTCTATCATTATTTAAATCTAAGCTCTTTACTTCTCCTTTTTTAGTAATCACTACCGCTTCATACCTGTCACTATGACCTTGCTCTTTTTGTCCTTTTTCATTTTTTAGATTTTTTAAATCATCTGATTCTACAATTCCCATTTTTAAAGGTTCATCGCCATGTTCTAAATCCGGCATTTTGTTGGCTTTTTGCAAAATTTGCTTTAAATTTTTCATATCGGTAACTCTTGTATTCATATCAACTTCTTGTTTTATATTAATATCTTTTACATTATTTTTTTCTTTTTCTATTTGCTTTGGTTGTCTTTCTACTTGCTGTTGCTTTTGCGATTTAGCTTCTTCTCTATTTTTTACTATTTCATTTGTTTTTATTTTTTGATTATATTGCGTTTTTTCTCCAACTTGTTTTTCTTGCTCTGTTATTCTCTCTATAATATCTTTTACTTTTATTTTTTGTAGAAATTCTTCTATCTGCTCTTTTTCACTAGGTATTATCTTACCTTTTTGTTCATTATCCTTACTTTCAGCAGATACTGTATTTTCTAAAGTATCTTGTCTAAAAATAATATTTGCAGATGGTATTTTAGGTGTATATACACCTACCAAATCTAATGCATAATATTTAAATAAATCGCCTTCTTTTTTCAATAAAATTTCTCGTTCTATTCCATTAATTAATACTTTACCTAAAATTTGCATTTTTCACCTCTTATACTCTCCAATTAAATCATAATCATTAATTTCGTACACTTTTACATTTATAAAATGATTAATTAAATTTTCTTTTATTTTCCCATCATTTTTAACAAAAATCAATCCATCTATATCTGGTACGTCTTGCATTGTTCTTCCAACATAATATTTTCCATCAAAAGATATGTCTTCTATTAGAACTTCATATTCTTTATTTAACTTTTTTTCCATATTTTCTTTTGAAACTTTTTGTTGAAGTTCCATAATTTTTTTATATCTTGATTTTTTTGTATTGCCATGAATTTGATTTGGAAGTTTTTCTGCTGGTGTACCTTCTTCTTTTGAATACATAAATGTTCCTAACTTATCAAATTTGGTTTTCTTAACAAATTCTAAAAGTTCTTCAAAGTTCTCTTGGGTTTCTCCTGGAAAACCTACTATTAGGCTAGTTCTTAAAGTAACTTCTGGAATTTTCGTTCTTATTTTATCAATTAATTTTTCAATTTGTTCTTGTGTTGTTTTTCTATTCATTCTTTTTAAAATAGTATTTGATATGTGTTGAATTGGTATATCGAAATATTTTGCTATTTTAGGATTTTTTTCAACCACTTCTATTAATTCATCAGTAATTCCTTCTGGATATGAATATAAAAATCTTACCCACTTAATTTGCTCTATTTTACTTATTTCTTCTAATAATTGTGGCAATTTACATTCACCATATAAATCAATACCATATTTGGTAGTATCTTGTGCAACAACAATAATTTCTTTTATTCCTTTTTTTGCTAACATTTTTGCTTCTTCTACTATATCTTCTTTCTTTCTGCTAACAAATGGTCCTCGAATATATGGAATTGCACAATATGTACATCTATTGCTACAGCCTTCTCCTATTTTTATATATGCATAATTATTTCCTGTAGTAATAGTTCTATTTAAAAATTCCTCTTGTGTGAACATTTGCATTAAATTGGCTTTTTTTATATTTTTTTCTCGTTTTTCCTGTTGAATGATATTTTGTATTTTTTCCCATAAAATATCATATTCTTCTAATTTAATAAATAAATCTACTTCTGGTAAGGCTTTTACCAATTCATCGTAATATCTTTGTACTAAACATCCCATTACTATTAAGCATTTGCAATTTTGCTTTTTATATTCTGCCATTTCTAAAATAGTAGAAATAGCCTCTTCTTTAGCGGATTCAATAAATCCACATGTGTTTATTATTATCATATCTGCCTTTTTTTCATCATTTGTAATTTCAAAATTGTTTTTCTTAAAGATTCCGATTGTTGCTTCTGTATCAATTAAATTTTTGCTACACCCTAAATTGATAAAACCTACTTTCATTACTTGCTCCTTTTGCTTAATCTTTATGACTACAAATGTGCTTTCTGGTTAATTCCATTAGGTCTAACTTTGTAAAGCCTTCCACCTGTGTCTTACTTCTATCTTTTTTTAATTCTTCTTCTAATAATGTTTGTATTTTCTTTTTATGTTCTTGATTTTTCATATCTATATAATCAATAATTATAATTCCTCCTATGTCTCTTAGGCGTAATTGTTTTGCAATTTCTATTGTAGCTTCACTATTAACACGATATATAGTTTGATCTAAACTTTTTGTTCCTGTATATTTTCCTGTGTTTACATCTATTGCTGTTAATGCCTCTGTTTTGTCTATAGTAATAAAACCTCCACATTTTAGCCATATTTTTCGATTTTGTACCTTTTCTATTTGCTTATCTAAATCGTATTTGTTAAAAAGTGTTGGTTCGTTACTTACTTCTATTGGTATGTTTTTATATTCCTCATTGTCGTTTTTGAAATCTTCTAATTCTTTTTTTATGTTTTCATCATTGATGATTATTTTTTCTATTTTTTTATCAGCTAAATCTATTAACATTTTTTCTATAATTGTTTCACTTTTGTATAATAATTGTGGTTTTTTTAACTTCGGATCGATGCTTGTTTGCATGATTCGATTCCACTTTTTTTCTATATCTTTAATATCTTTTATGATTTCTTTTTCTTTATTTTGTGCTGATGTTCTAATAATTGCACCATTTCCTTCGCTTAAGTTTTCTTTTACTAGTTTTAATAGTCTTTCTTGTTCTTTTGAATCTTGAATTTTTTGTGAAATTGTTACAATGTCTGTATTAGGAAGCAATGCTATATATTTACTTGGTAAATTGATATGAGTTGATACTCTTGCCCCTTTGTTTTCATTGCTGTCTTTTTTTACTTGAACTAATAGTTTTTGGTTTGGTTTTACTACTTTGTTGATTTCTATGTTTTGAGCTGGTTTTTCTCTGACTTCGTTCTTTTTTGGTAAAATATCTTTTAAATGTATAAAGCTATTTTTTTCTGTTCCAATATCTATAAATGCTGACTGCATTCCATTTATAATATCTTTTACAACCCCTATATAAATATTTCCTTCTCTTCTATTTGACTTATGCTCTTCTTCATAGTATTCCATTAGTTTACCATTTTCTACCAAGGCTATTTGGCTGTATTTCTCACCTTTTTGTACAATTATTTCTAGCATTTTTTTCTTCCTTTCTTTTAAGGTTTTTAATTAAATTTATTCATTGCTTTGTCGATTCCATTTTTTATTATTTCTATAACAGCTTCTTTGGCGAGTGTTGTTGCTTGTTCTAATTTTTCTTTATCTTCTTCTGGTATTGCACCTATTACATATTCTATTAAATCTTGATTCCCTTGTGGTTTTCCTATTCCTACTTTTACTCTTGGGAAATTTTTAGTTGCTAATTCACACACAACAGATTTCATTCCATTATGTGTTCCTGCACCACCTATTTTTTTTACTTTTATTGTTCCTAAGTCTACATCTATATCGTCATATATAACGATTATTTCTTCTGGTTTTATTTTATAGAACTTTACTATTTCTTTTATACTTTCTCCACTTAAGTTCATGAAAGTTTGTGGCTTTAATAGTATTACGTTTTCCTCTTCTATTATTCCTTTTCCATATAGTCCTTTAAAATTTTTTCTTGTAACTTCAATGTTGTATTGCGCTGCTATTTTGTTTATGGTATGAAATCCCATGTTATGTCTTGTATTAGCATAATCTTCTTCTGGATTTCCTAACCCTACTATTAAATACATATCACTTCTCCTATTATTTAAAAAAGCACTCTTAAGAATGCCTTTTATTTTTATTCATTATTCTGCTGATTCTTGTGCTTCTTCTACTTCTGGAGCTTCATAAGCTTCTAAAATAGCTTTTTGAATTTTTTCTCTTGTGTCTGCATTGATTGGATGAGCTATATCTTTGAATTCTCCGTTTGGAGTTTTTCTGCTTGGCATAGCTATAAATAATCCATTTTGGCTTTCGATAACTTTGATATCGTGTACGGCAAATTCGTTATCGAATGTTACAGAAGCAACAGCTTTCATTCTGTTCTCTGAGTTTACTTTTCTTAAACGTACATCAGTGATTTGCATTTGGTTGCACCGCCTTCCTTAAGTTTTAAAATATTTTATACATATAAATCTTATGTATATGTATATTATTCTTCATAAATATATTTTTTCCTTCTTTTTTTTACAAAAAAATCAAATTTAGTCTAGACAAATAATAATAAATATGTTAATATGTATTAAATTTATTTCAAGTGAGGTGTATCTTATTTTTAAATATCTAAAATTGTTTTATATTATTCTTTTAATTCTAGTATTTTTTATTGTTATTTTTTTTATTCCAGTTTTAAATTCAAGCCACTTTTCCTATTCTGATAATTTCAATTCCGAAATTATCGATTTTAACCCTAATGGTTTTGTTTGGCCTATTCCTGGATATACTAGAATTAGCTCTTATTTTGGGAAACGAAATTCACCTACTAGTCGGTGCTTCTTCTTCTCATTCTGGAATTGATATTCCTGCTCCACAAGGGAGTAAATTTATCGCTGTTGCAGATGGTGAAATTACTTTTAGACAGTTTTTAGGTGCTGGTGGTTATACTATAACACTTTCTTTTGGAAATTATAAAGTTAGTTACTGCCATTGTGATCCTAATTTTATTGTACAAGTAGGAGATAAAATCAAGCAAGGTCAGGTCATTGGACAAGTTGGTCCTAAATATGTATATGGAGTAAAAGGAAATCAATATCATGATTCATCTGGGAATCCCACCAATGGAGCTACCACTCGGTCCTCATCTTCATTTAGGGATACGTGTTGATGGTCAATATCAAAATCCTCTTAATTATTTTTAACCTTATTGTTTATACTATTTGTATAATCATACAAAAAAGATAGAGATTGTTAGTTTTTATTGTAAAACATTCTCTATCTTTTTAGATGTGTCCCCAATGCGACAAAAATGTCGAAAAAGAAACGTCCCCGATGCGACATTACATATCGTCATCTTCATCGCAATCATGACAACCATGGCAATTTCCAGAACATCCCTGTTGGTCATCTTCTACATTTCCACTCCAGTCTAATTCAATTATGTTACGACATTCTGGACATTCTATTTCTGTTTTTTCTTCGTCTACATCTATGATAAACTCATAGTTGCAGTATGGACAGATTATTTCAAAATCAAAACCATCTTCTGAATAAATGTCTCTTTCTATGTTATCAATTACTTGTTGCATTTGTGCCATTTGATTGGCTATTTGGTTTTGTCTGTTTTCTAGTTTTTTGATATCTTCTTCTTTATAGCTCATTATATAATCCATTTCGTTTAATACTACTTCTGAAAAAGAAGCAAATCTTTGTTTGATATATTCTAAATCGTCTTTATTTTTTATGTTTTTTTCTATGTCATCTAAAAAACTTTTATACTCGTTTTTTAATTTACCCATTTTGTTAATCACCTTTCTTATAATCTTTCCATATATTCGCATGTTCTTGTGTCTATTTTTAAAATGTCTCCAATGTTTACAAATAATGGAACTTGTATTTCTAGCCCAGTTTCTAACTTGGCTGGCTTTCCAGATGTTGTTGTGGTGTTTCCACTAAAACCTGGTTCTGTATATGTAACTTCTAATTCTACAAATGTTGGTGGTTCTACTGCAAAGATATTTCCTTTGTATGAAAGTATAGTTACTTCCATGTTTTCTTTTAAGTATTTTAAGCAATCTCCAAGTTGTTCTTCGTTTAATGGAATTTGGTCGTAAGTTTCATTATCCATGAAATAGTATAACCCTCCATCATTATATAAATATTGCATTGCTTTTTTCTCAATTTCTGCTGCTGGATATTTATCTGATGGATTGAATGTTTTTTCTAATGTTGCTCCTGTTATTACATTTTTTAATTTTGTTCTTACAAATGCTGATCCCTTTCCTGGTTTTACGTGTTGAAATTCTACTACTCTATATACATTTCCTTCCATTTCAAATGTTGTTCCATTTCTAAAATCTCCTGCTGAATATACTGATGCCATAATTATTCTCCTTTCAAAATTCAATTATTTTTTCATAAGTAGTTATATTTTACTACATTTTCCCAGAAAAATCAAGTGTTATTTGTTTTCTTATATTATAATATAATTTTTCTCAGATTTTGTTAAACTTATACAACCAAATTTTGTAATTTGTATTGTGTCTTCTATTCTGACTCCAAATTTTCCGGGTATATAAATTCCTGGTTCATTTGTAACTATCATATTTTCTTTTAGTTGTGCATCAGAGTTATAACTTATATAAGGGGCTTCATGTATGTCTAACCCAACTCCATGTCCTAAGCTATGTACTAAATCATAACCATTTAATTTAAAATCATTTTCAACCATTTTTGCAAGATTTCTTGTACTTGCTCCATCTTTATATTCTTCTAGCACTTGCATTTGATTTTTTAATACTAAATCGTAAACTGGCTTTATTTCTTCTGGTACATCTCCTACAAAAAATGTTCTTGTCATATCTGAACAATATCCATTTACTTTACATCCCATGTCAATTGTAATGATATCTGTACTTTTTATTTTTCTATCAGTAGGCATAGCATGTGGTTTTGAAGTATTTTCTCCGTGATGCTACAATGGTTTCAAATGATAGCCCATCTGTTCTTTGCTTGTAATATTCTTCTATTTCGTTTGCTATTTGTTTTTCTGTCATTCCTGGTTTTATATATGATAATAGATATGTAAAACAGTCATCTGTTATTTCACAAGCCTTTCTTGTATTTCTCAATTCTTCTTCGTCTTTTATCATTCTTTGCTTTTCTATCATATTTTCTGTTTCTATGAAATTATGTATTTTATATTTTCTTATATATTCTTTATATTTTGCATAAGAAATGTCGTATTCTTCAAATCCGACATTTTCACAAAACATAAAAAAGTTTTCGTAATCGTCTTTTGATACATCATGTGCATCATATACAATAATTTCGTCAAATAATGTTAAAATACTGTGTACTTGTTCTATATATCTACTATCAGTGATGTATATATTCTCTTTTCTTGTTAATAAAAATACACCTTCTGCTTCAATTCCTGTTAAATAACGTATATTAACTGGATTAGTTATAATTAATCCTTGCATATCTAAGCTTAACATTTTATTTCTTAACCATTGTAGTTTAGCATTCATTTCTATACTCAATTCCTTTCGCTTTAATGAAAATTGCGTATGCAATTATTTTATTTGATACATTCCTAATGTGAATATTTGCATTAATAGATTTTTTATTTGTTCAAATGGTACATACATACTAATAAATGTGGCTATTACAATAAATGGACCAAATGGTATGTATTCGTCTGATTTTTTTATTCTAGTTATTAATAGAACAATGCTAAGTATAGCACCTATTAAAAAAGATACTAATGTAATTATAATAATATTTGACAATCCAAAGAAAAGTCCTAATGCTCCCATTAATTTTACATCGCCAAATCCCATTGCCTCTTTTCCATATAATAATCCTCCTAATAATGTTATTAATAGAAAAATTCCTCCTCCTGCTAACATTCCTAATAACATGTTTATTGTAATTGCAACATTTGATAATCCATATAAGAAGGCAAATATAAATCCTATTTCAAAAATTGTCAAATTTAGTCTATTGGGAATAATTTGTAATTTAAAGTCAATCACAAATGCTGATAATAGCATCGGTGTTAATATGAGAAATTTAACCAGATCTAAATTAGCAATTATTGTATCTTGGATTCCATATCTATATACTAGCGAAACATAAATTACCGCTGTTATTAGCATTAATATATAGTTTGGTCTAAAATTCCTTTTATATTCTGTTATTATATCTTTGGAAATGACTTTTTGATATTCTGGTAATCTCTTATTTGCCCAATCTACCAGTTGCCCCACTATTAAGCCCACAAAGGCTATTATAACATAATAAATAATATGTACTTCATTAAAATACATTTTTCCTTTCCATCCTTTCTTTTTTTCTTTTGATTTTCTAAATTTTATTTAATATATTTATTCTTATATTTATCCTTTATTTTATTTTCTATACCTCTTTTCCATGCAGTATACCAGAAATCTTTTTTACCAACAGGGTCTACGAGTATTGTGAACATTTTACAACGATTTCCTCCCATTACATCAGTAAAAATCTGATCCCCCACTACTCCTATTTTTTGTGGTTCCTGATTCAGTTTTTTTTGTGCCTTTAAAAAGCCCGACTTTAGTGGCTTTTTAGCTAGTGTTTGATAGGGTATTTGAAATTTATTTGCTACCTGCTCAACCTTGTCTTTATGATTAGTATTTGATAAAATACATAATCTTATCCCTTGCCCCATCATCTCCTTTATCCACTGAGCTATTTTATCTGGCATATTTCTATCATAATCAATTAAAGTATTATCTAAATCTAAAATTAAAGCTTTTAGCTTATTTTTCTGTAAAAATTCAATTGTAATTTTATCTATTCTATCAAAATATGCATTTGGATATAATATCATTTCTTCCTCCGTTTATAAAATATCAAATATATATTATCAATTTGTTCACTATTTGTCAAGGTGTCGCATTGGGGACGTTTCTTTTTCGACATTTTTGTCGCATTGGGGACAGTGTCGCGTTGGGGACGTTTCTTTTCCGACATTTTTGTCGCATTGGGGACAGTGTCGCGTTGGGGACGTTTCATTTCCGACATTTTTGTCGTATTGGGGACACATCTTAACATATAGATGTATTACATAATCACTTATATTAGCAATTGTATTTCATAAATTAAATTAGGATGTTAAGATGTGTCCCCAATACGAC
>CANQTZ010000047.1 GCA_947626865.1 uncultured Clostridia bacterium | reverse complement strand
GAAGAAAAAGACACATGGGAATCAGACCAACAGTAAGAGGATCTGTTATGAACCCAGTAGATCACCCTCATGGTGGTGGTGAAGGTAGAGCACCAGTAGGACACGCAGGACCAATGACACCTTGGGGCAAACCAGCACTTGGATACAAAACAAGAAATAAAAAGAAACAATCTAATAAATTTATTGTAAAGAGAAGAAAATAATGTAAGGTTGCAAATCTTATTACAATGAAAGAAAGGAGAACATTTTAATATGTCAAGATCAAGCAAGAAAAAGCCATATATCGAACCAAAATTACTAAAAAGAATTGAAGCTATGAATGAAACTGGAGAAAAACAAGTTTTAAAAACTTGGTCAAGAGCTTCTACGATATATCCACAAATGGTTGGTCATACAATTGCTGTACATGATGGAAGAAAACATGTTCCAATCTATATAGCAGAAGAGATGATTGGTCATAAATTAGGTGAATTTGCTCCTACGAGAACGTTCAAAGGTCATGCAGGAGATAAAAAGACCAAGAAATAATTAAGGAGGGAAGGAAAGTGCAAGAAACAGACGTTTTAAACGAAGCAAGAGCAACTCTAAAATATGCTAGAATCTCCGCTAGAAAAGTTAAAATTGTAGCAGATTTAATTAGAGGAAAAGATGTTGATGAAGCTTTAGCAATTGTAAAATTCACGCCAAAAGCGTCATCAGAAATTATAGAAAAATTATTAAAATCAGCAATAGCAAATGCTGAAAATAATCATGATTTAGACCATAATAAATTATATGTTGCTGAAATTTATGCAAATCAAGGACCAACTTTAAAAAGAATTAGACCAGCTGCAAAAGGTTCAGCAGTAAGAATTAGAAAAAGAACAAGTCATATTACAATTGTTTTGAGAGAAAAAGAATAGAAAAGGAGGACTAGGAAGTAAATGGGACAAAAAGTACATCCAACAGGAATTAGAGTTGGAATCATAAAAGACTGGAATTCTAAATGGTATGCAGACTCTAAAAATTTTGCAGATTATTTAGTAGAAGACCAAAAAATCCGTAAGTTTTTAAAGAAAAAATTATATCTTGCTGGAATTTCTAAAATAGAAATTGAAAGAACAGCAAAAGCAATCAAAGTTAATTTACATACTGCAAAACCAGGAATTGTAATTGGAAAAGGCGGAGCAGGAGTAGAAAGCGTAAAAAATGAATTAACAAAATTGATTGGAAAAGATGTTAATATTAATATTGTGGAAGTAAAAAATGCTGATTTAGATAGCCAATTAGTAGCAGAAAACATAGCAGGTCAATTGGAAAGAAGAATTTCATTCAGAAGAGCTATGAAACAATGTATGCAAAAATCTATCAAAGCAGGTGCTTTAGGAATCAAAACAGCAGTATCTGGAAGATTAGGTGGAGCAGATATGGCTAGAACTGAATTTTATAAAGAAGGAAATATTCCATTACAAACTTTAAGAGCTGATATTGATTATGGATTTGCAGAAGCAGATACTACTTATGGTAAAATCGGTGTAAAAGTTTGGATTTATAAAGGAGAAATTCTTCCACAGAAAAAAATGGAAGGAGGAGACCAATAATGCCATTAATGCCAAAAAGAACAAAACATAGAAAAATGCAAAAAGGTAGAATGAGAGGAAAAGCAACAAGAGGTAATAAAGTAACAGAAGGAGAATACGGAATTCAAGCGGTAACAGGAGCTTTAGTTACAGGAAATCAAATTGAAGCAGCCCGTATAGCAATGACTCGTTATATAAAAAGAGGTGGAAAAGTTTGGATTAAAATCTTCCCAGACAAGCCAATTACAGCAAAACCTATTGGTACTCGTATGGGTAAAGGAAAAGGAGCTCCAGAATACTGGGTAGCAGTTGTAAAACCAGGACGTGTTATGTTTGAAATAGCAGGAGTACCTGAAGAAACTGCAAGAGAAGCCTTACGCTTAGCTATGAATAAACTACCTAATAAAACAAAATTCGTAGCTAGAGAAATAGAAAAGGTAGGTGAAAATGATGAAGATAAATAAAATAAGAGAAATGTCTTCACCAGATTTAAAAAAGGAATTAGGTGAACTAGAAACAGAATTATTCAAATTAAAATTTAGTTTAGCTACAAATGGATTAGATAATCCTATGAAAATAAAACAAGTAAAAAAAGATATTGCAAGAATCAATACAGTATTAACAGAAAGAAAAATTGCTGAAACCAAAAAAGCATAAACTGTGAAAAATTTTAACTTGAAAAGAAAGGAGAAATCTAAATGGAAGAAAGAAATCTTCGTAAAGTTATGATAGGTACTGTTACTTCTAACAAAATGGACAAAACAGTAGTAGTAGCTGTTGAGACAAGTGTTAGACACAAAGTTTATGGTAAGACAGTAAAAAGAACCTATAAATTAAAAGCACATGACGAAGAAAATGTTTGCCAAATAGGTGACAAAGTTAAAGTAATGGAAACAAGACCACTTTCTAAAGATAAAAGATGGAGAGTAGTTGAAGTGGTAGAAAAAGCTGATATAAAATAGAAAGGAGGAACCATAAGATGATACAACCACAAACAAGATTGAAAGTAGCAGATAATACTGGAGCTAAAGAAATTATGTGTATCAGATGTTTAGGTGGTTCATATAGAAAAACATCTAATATTGGTGATGTAATAGTAGCTTCTGTTAAATCAGCAACACCAGGTGGCGTTGTAAAGAAAGGTGATGTTGTAAAAGCTGTTATTGTTAGATCTAAAAAAGGATTGAGAAGACCAGATGGTTCATATATAAAATTTGATGAAAATGCAGCTGTTATCATAAAAGAAGATAAAACACCTAGAGGAACACGTATTTTTGGACCAGTTGCAAGAGAATTAAGAGAAAAGGACTATATGAAAATTCTTTCATTAGCACCTGAAGTTCTTTAAAAGAAATAGAAAAAACTATAAAGAAGGAGGTAAACTTCAAAATGAGAATAAAAAAAGGCGACAATGTGCAAGTTTTATCTGGAAATGATAAAGGAAAAAAAGGCGAAGTATTAGAAGTAAATCCTAAAACAAACAAGATTGTTGTTAAAGGAGTTAATATTAGAAAAAAACATGTAAAAGCTAGAAAGCCAAACGAAGAAAGTGGAATTATCCCAGTAGAATGTAGTATACCAAGCTCAAAAGTAAATGTTGTATGTTCAAAATGTGGTAAAGCTACAAAAGTAGGATATAGTATAGAAAAAGATAAAAAAATACGTATTTGTAAGAAATGCGGTGCTAAATTAAAATAATTAGGGAAAAGGAAAGGAGGATTTAGCAATTATGCAAAAATTAAGAGAACAATATGAAAAAGAAGTCATCCCAGCATTAATGAAAAAATTCGAATACAAATCAGTTATGCAAGTTCCAAAACTTGATAAAATAGTAATAAATATCGGATTAGGAGATTTAAAAGAAAATCCTAAGGCATTAGAAAATGCTATGAATGATTTGATGCAAATTACTGGACAAAAACCAGTTGTAACAAAAGCAAAAAAATCAATTGCAGCATTTAAAATTAGAGAAGGCGTAAATATCGGTTGTAAAGTAACACTAAGAGCTGACAAAATGTATGATTTTGCTTATAAATTATTCAATGTAGCACTTCCAAGAGTAAGAGACTTTAGAGGAGTATCAACTAATTCTTTTGATGGTAGAGGAAATTACTCTATGGGTGTTAAAGAACAATTAATATTCCCAGAAATCGAATATGATAAAGTAGATAAATTAAGAGGAATGGATATAATATTTGTAACAACAGCTAAGACAGATGAAGAATCAAAAGAGTTGTTAAAACTTTTAGGAATGCCTTTCAAGGGTTAATTTTAAATTTTTTTAAATTAACTTTTGTAAAAACAGGTAGTTAGGAAGTGAAAGGAGTAAAATTATGGCTAAAAAGTCAATGAAAGTAAAACAAGCTAGACCACAAAAATATGCTACACGTGAATATAACAGATGTAAATTATGTGGTAGACCACATAGCTATATTAGAAAATATGGAATATGCCGTGTATGCTTTAGAGAATTAGCACATAAGGGTGAGATTCCAGGGGTTAAGAAGGCTAGCTGGTAGGATGTTAAACAAATGAAAATCAGCATCTTGCACATTTTCGCTATTTATTTTAAACCTCGATGTACAAATAGTACACCTTCGGTGTGAAATAAAATATCAAAAATGCACAATATACTAATTTTGATTTGTTTAGAAGATTAGAAAGAGAAATTTTGAAAAAGGAGGGAAATGTAAATAATGAATATTACAGATCCAATAGCAGATATGTTAACAAGAATTAGAAATGCCAATAGTTCAAAACATAAAACTGTAGATATACCTAGTTCAAATATGAAATTAGGAATTGCTGAAATTTTATTAAAAGAAGGATATATAAAATCATTTGAAGAAATAAAAGATGATATGCAAGGAATTATAAGAATTACTTTAAAATATGATGAAAAGGGAACTAGAGTAATTGATGGTTTAAAAAGAATTAGTAAACCAGGATTAAGAGTATATGCTTCTAAAGAAGAATTACCAAAAGTATTGAATGGACTAGGAATTGCTATTATTTCAACATCTAAAGGCTTAAAAACAGATAAAGAAGCAAGAGCTTTAGGTGTTGGTGGTGAAGTATTAGCTTATGTTTGGTAATCCTAAATGATTAGAAAAGGAAGGTGAAAAAAGTGTCAAGAATAGGAAATAAACCAATTACAGTACCATCAGGAGTTGAAGTGAAAATAGATGGACATAACATTACTGTAAAAGGTCCAAAAGGTACCTTACAAAGAAAAATACATGAAAATATTTCTGTTGAAATGGAAGGGAACATCATTAAAGTAATTAGAAAAGATGATGAACCAAAAAATAGAAGTTTACATGGTTTAACAAGAACATTAATCAATAATATGATTATTGGAGTAACACAAGAATATACTAAAGAATTACAAATTAATGGAGTAGGATATAGAGTAGCAAAACAAGGAAATAATTTGAATTTAACATTAGGATTTTCACATCCTGTTATATTTGAAGCACCAGAAGGCATTACTTTTGATGTTCCAAATCAAAACACAATTATTGTTAAAGGAATTAATAAAGAAGTAGTTGGTCAAACAGCAGCAGTTATAAGAACAAAAAGACCACCAGAAGTATATAGAGGAAAAGGAATTAAATATGCTGATGAGGTTATTAGGCGTAAGGAAGGTAAAACAGGCAAATAATTAATGCACAATATACTAATTTTGATTTGAATTTACTTCGTAAGTGATAAAATAGAAAGGAGTTAGGAAATGGTTAAGAAGACAGATAGAAAAATGGAAAGAACAAGAAGACATATTCGTGTAAGAAGAAAAATATCTGGAACAGCTCAAAGACCAAGATTATGTGTCTATAGAAGTAATCAAAACTTATATGTACAAGTTATTGATGATGTTGCAGGAAATACACTAGTTTCTGCTTCAACATTAGATAAAGAAATAAAAGTAAAACATGCTAATAAGGAAGCTGCTAAAGAAGTTGGAACTTTAATAGCTAAAAGAGCTTTAGACAAAAAAATTGAAACAGTAGTTTTTGACCGCGGTGGCTATATTTATCATGGTGTTGTAAAAGAATTAGCAGAAGCTGCAAGAGAAGGCGGTTTAAAATTCTAAATATTTTTAAGTAAGGAGGGTTAACAAAAACCTATGGAAGAAAAGAATGAATTAAAAGAAAAAGTTGTTGCTATAAATCGTGTTGCTAAAGTTGTTAAAGGTGGTAGAACTTTTAGATTCAGTGCTGTAGTAGTTGTTGGCGACGAAAAAGGTCATGTAGGTGTTGGAAATGGTAAAGCTGCAGAAGTTCCAGATGCAATCAAAAAAGCAATACAAGAAGCAAAAAAGAACTTAATAGAAGTACCAATCGTAAATACAACTGTACCACATGAATATATCGGAACATTTGGAAGTGCTAAAGTTATGTTAAAACCAGCAGCAATTGGTACTGGTATTATAGCAGGTGGAAGTGTTAGACCAGTTATGGAACTTGCTGGATATCAAAATATCAGAACAAAAGTTATTGGTACAAATAATCCAAGAAATGTGGTTTATGCTACAATCGAAGGTTTAAAATCAATGCAAACTATTGAGCAAGTAGCTAAAAAAAGAGGAAAGAAAGTTGAAGAAATTTTATAAAACAATTGAATAAAGGAGGTGCAAATCCGTATGAAACTAAATGACTTAAAACCAGCTGTACAGAAAGTAAAAAGAAATAGAGTAGGTCGCGGCATTGCTTCTGGAAATGGAAAAACATCTGGAAGAGGACAAAAAGGTCAAAAAGCAAGAAGCGGCGGTGGTGTTAGAAGAGGATTTGAAGGTGGTCAAACACCATTATATAGAAGATTACCAAAAAGAGGATTTACAAACATTCATAGAAAAAATTATACAGAAGTAACTATGAAAATGTTAAATAAATCAAAAGCAACTGATGTTACAGCAGATACCTTATTAGAAGAAGGAATTATTGATAAAGTAAATGATGGCATTGTAATTTTAGCAACTGGAAAATTAGAGAAAAAATTAAATATAAAAGCCAAAAGATTTACAGCAAAAGCAAAAGAAGAAATTGAAGCTTTAGGCGGAAAGGCAGAGGTGATTTAATTGTTTAAAATAATCAAAAATGCAATTTCAACGCCTGATGTAAGAAAAAGATTAATATATACTTTAGTATTAATAGTAGTATTTAGATTAGGATGCTTTATAACTGTACCGGGTGTAGATAGCATCGCATTAAATGAAGCAATGGGACAAACAAATGGAATAGCAGGATTAATTGATATGATTTCAGGAGGTGCTTTTTCAAGATTTTCTATATTTGCAATGTCAATTACACCTTACATAACAGCTTCCATTGTAATACAATTATTAGGAATGATTATACCATCTTTAGAAAAATTAACTAAAGAAGGTGGAGAACAAGGAAGAAAGAAAATTAACAGATATACAAAAGCATTAACTATTGTGTTAGCATTAGTAGAAGGATTAGGAATTTATTTATCTTATCAATCTGCAGGTATATTTGTTAGCAATACATTTTTAACAGGAGCTTTAGTAGTTGTTGGATTAGTAACAGGAACGGCTATTCTAATGTGGCTTGGAGAACAAATTACAAGTAGGGGTGTCGGAAATGGAATTTCTTTATTAATCTTTGTAGGAATTGTATCAAGATTACCTAGTGGAGTTACATTGTTATGGAATTTAATTATGACTTCATCAGGATTTAGTACCACAGGATTATTAACAGCAATTGCGATTGTGATAGGTGCACTTATACTAGTTACAGGAGTTGTATTTGTACAACAAGCAGAAAGAAGAATACCAGTACAATATTCTAAAAAAGTAGTAGGAAGAAAAATGGTAGGAGCACAAAGCACACATATCCCATTAAAGCTTGCAATGGCAGGTGTAATGCCAGTTATCTTTGCTTCTTCATTTATGACATTCCCAGCACTAATAATTCAAATATTTGTACCAGATATTATGAATCATACTGGATTTTTAGCAGGTTTGTATAATTTCTCAATTGCAACATCAACATCTAATGTTCCAATTGGTTATTCAATAGCAAACGCGCTTGTTTACTTATTGTTAATTGTAGGATTTACATTTTTCTACACTTATGCAACATTTAATCCAGCAGAAGTAGCAAATAATATTAAGCGTAATGGAGGATTTATACCAGGTATTAGAGCAGGAAAACCAACAACACAATACTTATCATCGATACTTACAAAATTGATGTGGTTTGGAGGATTTTTCTTAGCACTAATTGCTATAATTCCAATGTTATTAAGATTTACTAATTTAAATATAGCATTTGGTGGTACATCTATATTAATTGTTGTTGGAGTTGCCTTAGAAACAGTACAACAATTAGAATCTCAATTAGCTATGAGACATTATAAAGGATTTTTGGAATAAAATTAAACTAGTTGAATTTTGAAAATTTTGTTGTGTTAAACAAAGCTATTCAAAATTTAACTAGTAATAATAATTTTTATCATGTTTATTGTTTTTAGTAGGTAAGATAAAGATTATTATTAGTATAATATTAATCAAACAATAAAAAAGGGAGTGTTTAAAATGATAATTATAATGCTAGGAGCACAAGGAACAGGAAAAGGAACTGTTGCAGGAATTATAAGTGAACAAACAAATTGGCCACAAATTTCAACAGGGGATATTTTTAGAAAAAACATTAGTGAGAAAACTGAGCTAGGAATAGAAGCAAATAAGTATATGTCAAAAGGAAATCTAGTACCAGATGAAATAACAATACCTATGGTAGCAGATAGATTAAGCCAAGAAGATGCAAAACAAGGAGCCATTTTAGATGGATTTCCAAGAAATATAAAACAAGCACAAAAACTAGATGAAATATTAAAAGATATGGGAAAACAAGTTGATCTAGTTGTAAACTTATCAACTCCTAGAGAAGAAATTATTGATAGAATGTTAACAAGAGTGGTTTGTAGTAACCCAGATTGTAAAACAACATATAATACAAAATTGCATCCACCAAAAGTTGAAGGAGTATGTGATAAATGCGGTGCACCATTAAAGCAAAGAGAAGATGATTCAAATTCAGAGGCAATCAATAGAAGATTAGAAATTTATGAAAATCAGACAGCACCATTAGTTGAATATTATAAAGAAAAAGGAGTGTTAAGAACAGAAACTGTAAGTGTTTCTATTAACAGAATGGGAAAAGATGTAGCACAAGATATTATACAATTAGTAAAAAAAGGGGAATAATAATTTATAAATTTAATTTTGGGGAGACGAGTTGAATTGGTAACAATTAAGTCAAAAAAAGAAATAGAGTATATGAGGGATGTTTGCAAGGTTGTTGCATTAACATATAAAGAATTAGAAGAAGTTATAAAACCAGGAATGTCAACTTATGAATTAGACAAAATTGCTGAAAAAAAGATGAGAAGTTTAGGGGCTATTCCAGCAGAAAAAGGATATGATATTGGAGTAGAAGGAGTGCCACCTTTTCCGGCCACTTTATGTGTGTCAGTTAATGATGAAGTAATTCATGGAATTCCATCAAAAAATAAAATAATAAAAGATGGCGATGTAGTAAGTATTGACACAGTAGCCTTGAAAAATGGATATAATGGCGATGCGGCAAGAACATTTATTGTAGGGAAAGCTTCTAAAGAAGCACAAAGATTAGTCGATGCAACAAAACAAGCATTTTTTGAAGGAATAAAATATGCTAGAGCAGGTATGCGACTTGGAGATATATGTCATGCAATAGGCGAATATGTACATTCACAAGGATATTCAGTAGTAAGAGAATTTCAAGGACATGGTATTGGAAAACAAATGCATGAAGATCCAGGAATACCAAATTACGGAAAAGCAGGTAGAGGAATTAGATTACAAGCAGGAATGACTTTAGCAATAGAGCCAATGGTAATTCAAGGAAAGCCTAATATCTTAGAATTAGAAGACCGTTGGACAATTGTAACAGAAGATGGAAGTTTGGCAGCACATTATGAAAATACAATTTTAATTACAGAAAAAGAGCCAGAAATATTGACAATGCTATAAAAATAGTGTATAATACAATAGTTATTGTGCAAAATAGCAGTATTTTGCCCTATTTAAGGAGGCGAATAAATTGGCAAAAGAAGATGTTATTGAAGTAGAAGGAACAGTTGTAGAAACTCTACCTAATACAAATTTCAAAGTAGAACTTGAAAATGGACATCAAATATTAGCTCATATATCTGGAAAACTAAGAATGAATTATATCAAAATCTTACCAGGAGATAAAGTAAAAGTTGAGCTATCTCCTTATGACTTAACAAGAGGAAGAATTACTTGGAGAGCAAAATAAATAGTGAAATTAACCCATAATATATATAAAAATACCTTTAGAGGAGGTGCAGAAAATGAAAGTAAGACCATCAGTAAAAAAGATATGCGATAAATGCAAAATAATTAAAAGAAAAGGTAAAATTAGAGTTATTTGTGAAAACCCTAAACACAAACAAAGACAAGGATAGTAATATCCTTCTATTCGTTCATAACGCAAATTTGGTAGCGGCTGGGTAGTCCTATGGATTACTTTATCAATTTGTGTTTATATATAGTTCTAAAACTTTAAAGAGGCTAGAGTAAACGCTAGTGCATTTCACCTTTAAAGCATTTAGGACAAACAAAAATAATTAATGATAATTTGGAGGTGCAAAAAAATATGGCTCGTATAGCAGGAGTAGATTTACCAAAGGAAAAAAGAGTAGAAATAGGACTTACTTATATTTATGGTATAGGAGTATCAAGTTCTAGAAAAATTCTTGAAAAAGCTGGTATTGATCCAGACACAAGAATTAAAGATTTAACAGATGAACAAGTAAATAGTATTAGAAAAGTAATTGATGAAAGCTATACTGTTGAAGGAGACCTAAGAAGAGAAGTAGCTCTTAATATAAAAAGACTTACTGAAATCGGATGTTATAGAGGATTAAGACATAGAAAAGGTCTTCCAGTTAGAGGACAAAGAACAAAAACAAATGCTAGAACAAGAAAAGGTCCTAGAAAATTAGTTAGCAAAACAAAAAAAGCATAAAATAAATGGAATTTATAAAAATAGTTTGAAAAATCAAACACAAAATCTTAAAATAGGAGGAAAAAAGCAAAATGGCTAAAAATGTAACAACAAAAAAAGTGGCTAGAAGAAATAGAAAAAACATCGAAAAAGGTGCAGCTCATATTCATTCTAGTTTTAATAATACAATAGTTACAATTACAGATACACATGGAAATAGTATATCTTGGGGAAGTGCTGGAGCATTAGGATTCAAAGGTTCAAGAAAAAGTACACCTTACGCTGCAAGCCAAGTAGCAGAAACAGCTGCTAAAGTTGCTATGGAACATGGATTAAAATCAGTAGAAGTATATGTAAAAGGACCAGGTTCTGGTAGAGAAGCAGCAATTCGTGCACTTCAAACAGCAGGTCTAGAATTAAGCAGTATAAAAGACGTAACCCCAATACCACATAATGGTTGTAGACCACCAAAAAGAAGACGTGTATAATCATAAATCCATAGAAGAAAAGAGAAAGGAGTAAAAAAATGGCAAGATATAAAGACGAACAATGTCGTAGATGCCGTAGAGAAGGACAAAAATTGTTCTTAAAAGGAGAAAGATGCTATACAGACAAATGCAGTATTTCAAGAAGAAATTATGCACCAGGACAACATGGACAAAAAAGAGCAAAGCTTTCTGAATACGGAACACAGTTAAGAGAAAAACAAAAAACAAAAGCATATTATGGAGTTGGAGAAAAACAATTTAGAAAATACTTTGAAATGGCTTCTAATAAAAAAGGTGTAACAGGTGAAAATCTATTACAAATCTTAGAAAGTAGATTAGATAATGTTGTTTACAGATTAGGATTTGGTTCATCTAGAGCACAAGCAAGACAATTTGTAAATCATGCACAATTTGAAGTGAACGGAAAAATAGTGAATATCCCATCTTATCTAGTAAAAGCAGGAGATATAATTACTGTTAGAGAAAATAGAAAAGACAATGCTACTATCAAAATTAATGTAGAAGAATCAAGTAAGAGACCAATTCCTGCTTGGTTAGAAAAAGATAGCGAAAAATTAAGCGGTAAAGTAATTCGTTTAGCGTCTAGAGAAGACATTGATATTCCAATAGAAGAACATTTAATAGTAGAGCTTTACTCAAAATAATAGGAATTATTAAAAAAGCCTATGAAGTTATAAAAAGTTTGGGAAGGCTATTCTCAAATATTAGGAGGTAAAAATGATAGAATTTGAAAAGCCAAATATTGAATGTCTAGAGGTTGATGATGCAAATAATTATGCAAAATTTGTATGTGAACCATTAGAAAGAGGTTATGGGGTAACAATAGGAAATTCTTTAAGAAGAATATTACTTTCATCACTTCCAGGATGTGCTATAACAAGTGTAAAAATAGATGGAGTATTGCATGAATTTTCTACTATTCCAAATGTTGTAGAAGATGTACCAGAAATAATTATCAATTTAAAAAGTGTTAGATTAAAATTTGATGAAAATGAAGAAAAAGTTTTAAGAATTGATGTTAAGGGAGAAGGAGAAGTTACTGCAGGAGACATCATAACAGATGGAACTGTAGAAATTCTAAACCCAGAATTACATATAGCTACAATAGCAAAAGGCGGAAGTCTAAAAATGGAAATGACAGCAGATAGAGGAAGAGGA
>CANQTZ010000046.1 GCA_947626865.1 uncultured Clostridia bacterium | reverse complement strand
ATAATAGAATCTATTGAAAAAATTTTGACTACTAATTTAAAGGAATCAGATAAAAAATTATTAAAAAGATTTATTTATTATATCTTAAATAAAAAAATCCCAGAAGAAAAAACGGAAGAATTTTTGAAAATATTAGATAGAAAGGAGAAAAATAATATGAGATGGGTTGAAACATTACTTAATGGATTTGATGAAAAATTTGAAGAAGGAATCAAACAAGGTATCAATCAAGGTATTGATCAAGGTATTTTACGTGTTGCTATTAATATGATAAAAAAGAATATGAAAATAGAAGACGTACAAGAATGTACGGGTTTATCTAAAAAAGAAATTCAAGATTTGAAATTAGAATATTCTAAATCTTAACTTATCAAGCTATAAAAAGCCATTCGTTTGAATGGCTTTTTGCGACGCTCAGCGTCTACACGGGTTTGGTCCTTGTGAGACCAATAATAAAATTATACATTAAATCCATAAAAAAGTACAGTATTTTTGTAAATTTTTTTAAGATTCGTGTAACAACTCAGGAAGTTATACCCCCTGAGTTGTCACCCAAAGAAAATGAGATACTTACAAAATTCTTGCATTTTTTGAAAAATTAATATATAATACTATGCCAGAAAAGGAGAAAATTTATGTTAGTAGATCAAAGAATAATAAGAAACTTATGTGAAGACGCAGGAGACAAACGAACCCAAAGAGCAAAACAATATAAAGAAAAAGGAAGAGTACAAATTACAAAAACAGAATATAAAGACAGTCAAACATTTGAAATTAGTGCTAATGTTATAGGAACAGAAAACTACAAAACATACATATCAGTATATAAAGGAGAAGTTGACGATATAACATGTAATTGCCAAGACTACTATAAACATTATGGTGTATGTAAACACACTTTAGCTACAGTAATGCAATTTGCAGAGCAAGAAATGCATAAAGAACAAAAGTTGCCAGATGTAAAGCCTCATGCAAATTCAAATGATTATAGAAATTTCAAACAAATGGTAACAATATTCTATCATGAAGAAATAGATGAAATAGGCAATATTGAGGATTCTACAATAGAAAATAAAGGAACAATAAAATTAGAACCCAAAATTGTCTATGATAAATTTTCAGATAATATGAAAGTAGAATTTAGAATAGGCGATAAAAAAATGTATAAAATTAAAAACTTATCAGAATTTTATACAAGAATGATAGAAAAAGAATTTTACCATTATGGTGAAAAATTAGAATTTGTTCATATAAAAGAAAACTTTGAAGAAGAAAGTAGACCATTATTAGATTTTCTTTTAAAATATGCAGAAATTATAAAATATACAAATATTCATGCTAATGCTAATTATCGCTATATAAGTAAAGTAATGAGCGAAACGAGTATAGTAGTAGGAAATAGTGGGATTGATGAATTATTTGATACTTTGAAAGGTAAAAAAGTAAAATTTCAAAGGGATATTGTAACACAGGATATTGAATTTACAGATGAGCAACCTGAAATTCAATTTTCATTGAAAAAACTCGAAAATGATCAATATTCAATTGTACCTAACATCGAAATTTTCAAAGTAAACATTATCAAAGGAAAAGAATATAAATATATTTTAGGCAAAGAAAAATTATATCGTTGTAACAAAGAATTTGAAAATACAAATTTAAAACTATTAGAATTATTTAGGCAAAACTATATGACAGAAGTATTGCTAGGAAAAGAACAATTAAGTCAATTGTTTTCTGTAATATTACCTAAGGTAAAAAATGCTATAAACATTGAAAATATAAGTGAAGAAGAAATAGAAAAATATCAGCCGAAAGAATTAGAAGTAGAAGTATACCTAGATTTTGATGAAAATGACTATTTGGTTGCAGAAGTTAAATTTCATTACGGAGACAAAGAATTTAATCCATTAGATGAAAAACAAAAATTAAATTTTCCAAGAAATATGGTGCAAGAAACCAAAGCATTAAACATATTTAGGAAAACAGGTTTCATGTTTGATAGCAAAAATTTAAGATTTATATTACCAGACAATGATAAAATTTATCAATTTTTAAATGAACAAATTAATTTATATATGCAAAAATTTGACGTACTTGCAACAGATAAATTTAAAACAAAACAGATTGTACAACCTAAAATTGGAAGTTTGGGTGTAAGAGTCGAAAACAATCTATTATCTATAGATTTGAGCAATATGGAAATAGATGTAAAAGAATTAGAAGAAATTATGAAAAAATATACGCTCAAAAAGAAATATCATAGATTGAAAGATGGAAGTTTTGTTAATTTAGAAGAAAATAAAGAAATGGAATTTTTGAATAAATTAGTTACTGGAATGGATATTAGCTATAAGGAATTAGAAAATGGAGAAATAAACTTACCTGTCCATAGAAGTTTATATCTAAATCAATTGCTAAAAGGAGTAAAAGGAACTGAAATAATAAAAAATTCCGAATATAAAGAAATAGTAAATGGACTAGATAAGGATCAACTAGATGAAGATATTGTTGTACCTAAAAATGTAGAGTCAGTATTAAGATATTATCAAAAAACAGGTTTTAAGTGGCTTAAAATTTTAGATAGTTATAGATTTGGTGGAATACTTGCAGATGATATGGGACTTCGGAAAAACCATTCAAATGTTATCTGTTATTATAGATTATGCACAAAATAATGAAAGAAGAGCCAGTTTAGTGGTTTGTCCAAGTTCATTAAGTTTAAACTGGCAAAATGAAGCACAGCGATTTGCTAAAGAGTTAAAAACAATGGTAATTAGGGGAACATTATCAGAAAGAAAGCGTCAAATGGAACAAATACAAGATTATGATTTAGTTATTACTTCTTATGATTTATTAAAAAGAGATATAGACTATTATGTGCAAAAAGATTATCAATTTCGCTATCTCATTGCAGATGAAGCACAATACTTAAAAAATAGTAATACACAAAATGCAAAATCAATAAAAAAAATAAAAGCGGATACAAGATATGCCTTAACAGGTACACCTATTGAAAACTCACTATCAGAACTATGGTCAATTTTTGATTTTATAATGCCAGGTTATCTTTTCACATATAGAAAATTTAAAACAATGTATGAAACACCAATTGTAAAAGATGAAAGTAAAGAAACTATGAACAAATTGAGAATGTTAATTGAACCATTTGTATTAAGACGTAATAAAAAGGAAGTATTAACAGAATTACCAGAAAAAACGATAACAGTACTTAATAATGAAATGGGAGAGGAACAAAGAAATTTATATTTGAGTTATTTAGTACAAGCAAAAACACAAATAGCAGAAGAAATAGAGATGAATGGATTAGAAAAAAGTCAAATACAGATATTAGCAGCATTAACAAGGTTAAGGCAAATTTGTTGTCATCCAGGATTATTTATAAAGGATTATCAAGGGGAATGTAGTAAATTAGAACAATGCATGGAAATCATACAAGATGCCACAAGTAGTGGACACAAAATTCTACTTTTTTCAGGTTATACATCTTTATTTGAAATTATGGAAAAAGAATTGCAAAAATATCATATTTCTTATTTTAAATTGACAGGAAGCACTAAGGTGGAAGATAGAATTAGATTAGTAGATGAATTTAATGAAAATAAAGAGATAAAAGTATTTTTGATTTCGTTAAAAGCAGGAGGAACTGGTTTAAATTTAACAGGAGCAGATATGGTTATACATTATGACCCATGGTGGAATTTATCTACTGAGAACCAAGCAACAGATAGGGCATATCGTATTGGACAGAAAAATAATGTACAAGTGTATAAATTAATTACTGAAAATTCTATTGAAGAAAAAATATATGAACTACAACAGAAAAAAGCACAATTGATGGATAATATGTTAAGCACAAAAGTATCATTCATTAATCAATTGTCTAAAGAAGATATAATGAATTTATTTAAATAAACGATATAGGCTTTGTGTAGGAGGATGTTAATCATGAAAGATTATATTACTATAATTGGAGGCGGCTTAGCCGGTTCAGAAGCTGCCTTTCAAATTGCTAAAAGAGGAATTAAAGTAAAGTTATATGAAATGAAACCTAAAAAGTATTCACCAGCACATAGTAATGAAAATCTAGCAGAGATTGTTTGTAGCAATTCGTTTAAGTCTAATTTATTAACAAATGCTTGTGGGCTTTTAAAAGAGGAATTAAGAAGATTAGATTCTTTGTTAATAAAAATAGCAGACGAAACAAAAGTGCCAGCAGGACAAGCTTTGGCTGTTGATAGAGATTTGTTTGCCGAAAAAGTAACTAATGCAATAAAATCAAATCCTAATATTCAAGTTATAAATGAAGAGGTAACAGATGTACAATCTATGATAAATGATGGAATTGTTATTATTGCAACAGGACCTTTGACTTCTGATGGTTTAGCAAAGCAAATTCAAAACATAACTGGGCAAGATAAATTATATTTTTATGATGCAGCAGCTCCTATTTTGGAAAAGGAAAGTATTAATTTTGACATTGCATTTTATGGTGACCGTTATAGTCAAGAAAAAAAGAAACAAGAAACTGAGGAAGAATGGAAAAAACGATTGAGTGAGCAGACTAAAGATGAACAAAGTTATATAAATCTTCCATTAAATCAACAGGAATATGAAATATTCTGCAAAGAATTAGTAGGAGCGGAAGTAGTGACTTTACATGAATTTGAAAAAAGAGAGATTTTTGAAGGTTGCATGCCAATTGAAGTGATGGCAAAAAGAGGAATTGATACTTTGCGATTTGGTCCATTGAAGCCAGTTGGCTTTGATGATCCTAGAACTGGAAAAAGACCTTATGCTATTGTGCAGTTAAGACAAGATGATAAACAAGCAAGTTTGTATAATATGGTTGGCTTTCAGACCAATTTAAAATTTGGAGAGCAAGAAAGGGTATTTGGAAGTATTCCTGGTTTAGAGCAAGCACATTTTGTAAAATATGGTGTTATGCATAGAAATACTTATATTAATTCTAGTAAATTACTCAATGAAAGGTATCAACTAAAAACAATTCCCAATTTGTATTTTGCAGGACAAATTACTGGCGTAGAAGGATATGTAGAATCTATTTCTTCAGGATTAGTGGCAGGTCTTAATGCTAGCTGTGATTTTTGCAACTATTTAACAAATAAAGATGAGAAATATGTTTTTTCTGAATATACAATGATAGGAGCTTTAGCTAAGTATATTTCAACTTCTAATACTAAATTTCAACCAATGAATGTAAATTTTGGCATTTTGCCAGAATTGGAAGGAAAGAAAATAAAAGATAAAAAAGAAAGATATTTAAAGCTGGCAGAAAGGAGTTTAAGAGGAGTTTCCATAAAAACACAAAAAAACTAGACATTATTTGTCAAATATGTTATAATTAACTAAGTGCATGATGAAATTGAGATAAAAATGTATAAAAAATGAGGTGATATGAATGGAAGAAAAGTTATTAGAAGCTGTAGATGAAGTGATGCAAAGCTTACAAAAACACAAAGAAGAGAGTCAGAAGGTGATACAAGAACTATCGCATACGTATGATCGTAGAGATGGAAAACTTGTAAAAACTAGAAAGCAAGAAGAAGCAGAAAATGAGTTGGCAAAAATCGAAAAGGAATTAGAGACGGTGAGTCAAGACCAAGAGGAAATAACAAAATTATTACAGGAAAAAGAGAAAGTGAAGGATAGTGAAAGTTCTTTATTAAAAGACAAAAAGCAACTTGAAGAGGCAATAGCACAAATGTCTGGGAAAATGACTTATGAAAATGGAAAAATGGTTAAAACTCAAGAACAACTTAAATATGAGAGAGATTTAGAAAATGTTAATGAAAAACTAGATCCTATTTTGAGTATAAATGAAAAGTTAGAAGAGTATATGAAAAAATATGATGTAAAAGACAAAAATAAGGTTAAATCTCCTTCATCTAAAAATAGCAAACCTCAAGCAACCAATACTAAGGATGATAAAAGAGACGACTTTCAACCACCAGCAGTTAGAGATAATGAAAAAGATGAATTCCAACCACCAGCAGTTAGAGATAATGAAAAAGATGAATTCCAACCACCAGCAGTTAGAGACAATGAAAGAGATGAATTCCAACCACCAGCAGTTATAGATGATGAACGACCAAATGAAGAAACTCAAGAAGTACCAACTTTACCAAGACATTGGGTTGAGATTATGGCAGAAACGCAAACTCAATCTACAGGTTCTGTTATGCAATATTTTCATAATATGGGAAAAATCGAACCTTTTAGATTAGGAATGACTATATGGGCTGCACCAGTCAAACTAGCCATGAAGGGGATAGGAAAATTAGTAGGTGATGTAGCAGGAAAAGTTGAGGATAAACAACAACAAATGGTAGAAAATATAAGAAATCTTCCTCCAGAAGAATATGAAACTTTAATAAAAGGTTTAAGTGAAACAAATGTAAGACAATATAAAGTAAATGAGAATTACTTGGAAGCAGTTTTAACAGTTCTAAGGGAAAGAGAAGCACCAAAAAAACAACAGTCTATTGAAAATGATGAGGTAGTGAAAGAGGCAATTGATGAAATTAGAGCAGATAGAAATGAATTAATGGAACGACTTAATGCACCAGGACTTACGGAAGATCAAAGATTAGATATAGAAGCACAAATAGAAAGAACTAACATAGTTGAATGGCAATTAATTATGCAACATCATCATGAATATAATAATCAAAAAGAATCAGATGATAAAATTACAAATTTAGAAAGAGCAAAAACAGGAAAAAGTACTAGCAGAATGAATATTCAGGGATGGTTAGCTGGAAGCTTTAATCCTGATAATAGAGAGCTTCATCAGCAAATGGCAGAATTATATAAACAAAGAAGAGAAGCAACAGATACAGGAGATTTACAAACAGTAAATAGAGTAAATCAAGAGTTGCAAGAATTAAAAAGATCTAATACTAAGGAAGTGAAATTACTACCAGGCACTCGATTTGATGAACGTTTCACAATTAGTAGAGGAGAACACAAAGTAGAGGAAGCACATAAAAAGCCAAGTGATGCCTCTCAAAATAAAGCTAGAGAGCTTATTGGTTCAATCATGGTAGGTGTTTCTGCTATACATATTGCAAGAAGCTTTGAGGCTACATCACATCAACAACAAGTAAATGATTATATAGCAGCACAACAAAATAAAATTGACCAAGTAAATAGCCATAATGATACTGTACAACAAGAAATTAATCAGGCAAATACTGATAATGCGAATTTAGAAACTCAAATTTCTAGTGCAAAAACAGTAGTAACAAAGCAGAATTTAGAAGATGTGGCTAAAACTCAAACAGCAATGAATAATTCAATTAGGTATACAGGTGGACACAATGAGGAATTCTTAAATTCTAATAATGGAGTAGGATTTAATCATGGTGGAAGTGATACACACTTACATGCAGAACAAGCAACAATGACTCAAGCAAGACAAACGGCAGAAAATGGTAATACAAATGATATGATACAACATTCTGAAGATACGTTTAAGGAAGCACAAAAAGTTGCAAAAGATGTTCTTAATACTGAATCTAATTTTACTTCTATACCTGGAAAAGCAGTATTTGACAATTCAGAATATATTGAAAACTTGAAAACAATTATATCTTCTTCTGACAGTGGTATTACATTCTTGAAAAAGTTATTTACAGAAGTAAGTAAAATGGGTGATCCTACACAAATAACTGGTAAAATTCAACATGTTTCTGATTTAGATCCATTAGTTTTACAAGGTTCAATGAAAACTATGACTGATTGGTTACCATTCATGGTATCTATGGGAAATATAGCTCAGATAGAAGCTAGAAAAGCACAAATATTGAAAGAAAGACAAGCACAAAGAGACAGAGAAGAACAAAGAGGAAGAGAACAGGAAGAACTAGAAGACGAGCAGCAAGAAGAACAACAAGGTGATGATGACGGAAGATAAAATATATAAAAAGGAGGGAATGTTATGTATAATTTTCCGAAAATCCAATTTGGGGATAAAGATTTTTATGTAGTAGATAGGTTTGATTATCAAGGAGTTACTTATATGTATATATATGAGGATGTATATGAAGAAGGTATGGATATTGAAAAATTTAATGGAAATATTGAAATAAATTTTATACACAAATTAGATAATGGTAAGTTTGAAAATGTAACAGATGACGACCTTTTCAACAAATTATTGAATATAGCTTCTAAAAGATTAGTATTAAATCAAAATCCATATATGAAGAAAGACTAAAAAGTGTGTATAATAATTGATTTGTATGAAAGGAGAAATGATAATGGAAGAAAAATTATTACAAGCAATAGATTTGGTAATAAACCAATTACAAGAAGAAGAAAAACAATATCAAGAAGCATTGAAAAGAATGGAAAATGTTTATGAAACTGAAGATGGAAAATTAGTAAAGACTAAAGAACAAGAAGAATATGAAAGTGATATAGCAAAAATTAATGGTGAATTGGACGAAATTGACAAAGACAAAAAGGTGATTAAAACTATTTTAGTAATAAAAAAAGAAAAAGAGAGAGAAATTAATGAGAAACAAGCTTTACTTCAAGAAAAAGAACATCAGAAGACTAAAGTTGCTGAAGCTAGACAAAGTTTATTGAAAGATAAACAACAGTTGGAAGAAGCAATAGAAAGTGTTGCTGGTAAGAAAATTTATGAAGAAGGAAAATTTGAAAAACCTAAAGAGCAACTTGAATATGAAGAAGACTTAAATGAGGTTAATGGAAAATTAAAAGAATTAAAAGAACAAGAAAAAGAAGTTGAGGAAATAGCAAGGCGTATTCAATATAGAAAAAGGCAAAAAGATATTTTAGATGCCAAATTAAAACCATTTATGGATAAATATAAAGTAAGAGATGAAGAAAAAGTACAGGATGTATCTGAGGAAGAAAAAACAGAAGAACATGAAAAAAATGTAGCAGAAAATGTAACAGAGGAGCTACAAGAGTATAAAAGTAGTGAAAAGGATTTTCAATCATCAAAGACAGAGGATGAGAGTAAAAATAAAGAAGTATCAAATTCTCGTCAAGAAGTTACAAAGGAGCAAATAGGTAAAATTACAAAAGATGATGAAGATAAGATTAGTGATAGATATAAAAGAAAAATGGATTTTTATAAAAAATTGGGATTTGTAGGAAGGATAAAGGAAAAATATAAAACCTTGAAATTAAGACATCAAAAAGAAGGTGAAAAACTTACAGTATTTACAAAAATGAGATTAGCTATAAATAGTGTATTTATGACTTCGAAAACTATGAGTACTTATATGTTAGATAAAGCAGAAAAAGAAATTATTGATGAAAAGGCTGGAGAATATTTGTATAATGGTTTAGAAGAAAATGAAGAAGAAAACTTAGATATGTCAGCAAAGATGGAGAAATGCAAATCAGATGTTGGAAAATATTTATCAATATTAAGAGATACAACTGAAAAGAAAAAGATAGGAAAACAACATGGAAAAATAAATGAAATAAATAACAAGGTAAAAACATTAGCAGTTGAATTAAAATCTATGGGAAATAATATAGATACAGGCACATCAAAATTATTAATGAAACAGTATCAAGATTTGGTTTATGAATTACATATATTAGGAGTTCCAATGAAAGATCTTCCACCAGCTAATTTCATGGAGGAACAACCTTTAATCGAAGAATCAAAGCATTCAAGAACACTTAAATTCATGCATGAAATTGCTGATTATACAGTACGAAGAGGAAAGGAATTATATGGGAAAGAAGGAAATCCTGAATTAAACGAAAAATATCAAACAGCTTATGAAAATTCAGCTAGTTATATAAAAAGCGTAGATTCTACACAGATGTTAGAATATAAAAGAGCGATACTTGAAGCAAGACGTGTAGAAGGTGAAAAGATGGGAAAAGAAACATATTTAAGATTTAAAGAACTACAAGCAAGCGGTTTAGATGGTGAAAAAATGGGAAGAGAGGCATATTTAAGACTTAAAGAACTACAAACCAAAATGGATGATAGTGTAAAGCCACAGGAACAACATGATACTCATGAGTCTGAAGGAGGACGTTAAAATATTTATAATAAGGAAGCGCTATTTTACAACATAAATGTTGTTGCTTATAGCGTTTCTTTTTTAGATATAAATGGACGAAATATGTGTAATTGTGTTAAAAAATGAAAAATTTACATAAAAACTATTGCAAAATCATCCAATATGTGACATAATATAAAGTAGAGATTAACATAAATATAATAATAAAAAGGGAGGAATATTATGGAATTTACAGATAAATCATTGGAAGAATTATTGCAAGATAGAGAAAAAATACAAAAAGATTTAGAAGAAATACTAAAAAACAAAACCGTTCTAGGAGGAGAAACAGAAGAAGAAAAGGAATGTAAAGAAGACTTAAGAAAAGTAAATAATTTAATAGCAGATGCTGTAACTGTTATTGCTAGAAATAAAAATAAAAATGCCAATACAAATAGTGAGAATAAAGTGAAGTCAATTGATAAGCAAACTAGTGACAAATCTGAACAACAATTAAAACCTAAAACTTTAACTGATAAAACTCAAAAACAAATTATAAGACAAATAATAAAAGAAAACCAAAAGGAAATTAATGAAATAAGTTTAAGAAAAATGAGATATTATAGTAAATTAGGTTTTCGTGGAAAAATAAAAATGAGATATGGAATGTTGGGTAAACATCGTAGATTAAAAAATAAAGCAATGTTGGGAATTCAGTCTTTATTTTTAAATGCTAATAAGGTACGAAAATATATAATAAAAGATTCTGAAGAAGAAGTGATTAGCCAAAAATGGGAAGAATATATTTCCGAAGTAAATACTACAAAAACAAGTAAAAAACAATCTAAAGAACAAGTAAATCCGTACATGGAACGTATTGATGGATGTTTACAATGTTTAAAAACTACTACAGAAAAGAAAAAAACTGGAAATAGCAATGGAATAGTGAATGAAGTAAATAGAGAAGTAAAGGAGATTGCTAAAGATTTAGAAGAATATTTAAATAAAGTTGATGATCAAGAAGTAAAAAGAAAATATATGAAGACAATTTATGAATTACATATATTAGGGGTTCCTGTAAAAGATCTTCCACCATTAGATTTATCAGGAGAAAAATCTACAACTAAAAAAGAAAAACAGCAAGAAAATATAAAATTTATGCGTGGTGTTCAAACATATTCGACATATAGATATCTTAAAGTAGAAGGAGAGAATCCAGAATTAGAAGACAAATATGAGGAAGCATATGAAAAAATAGCAAGACATTTAAAATCTGTGACTTGGGAAATGGCAACTGCTAGGATACGTTATAAAGTTGATAATAATAAACAAGAGGACAGAAAAGAGAGCTTAATAGTAGAAGAAACAAGACCAATTGAAGAAAATAAAGAGGTAGTAAAATCCAAAGGAGAAAATCCACAAGTTGCGACACAAGAAACATTAAAAAAATACTTGAAAACTCTTCAACAATCTACCAAAAAGAAAAGAATTATTAGAAACGATGGTATAGTAAATGGTATATATGATAAGATGAAACGTATTTCAAGGCAATTACCATATATGAATTCAGAAGAAATTGAACAGTATAATAAGATAATGTATGAATTATATATAGCAGGAGAAAAGAAATTTTGTTTAAACTCAATTGGACATATGCGAAAACTTCAAAATTATATAGCTAGTAGACACAATGAGGTAGAAGACAAAAATACTGAATTAGCAACAAAATATGAAAAAGCATATAATGGTACAGTATATGATATATATAAGAAATTTGATCAAAAATCATCAAGATTGAAATATAAAAAAGTAGAACAACTTTATGGAAAACCAAAGGGCAAAGCAAAAAAAGTTTCTATGCATGATGAACATTAAGATTTACAAAAAATTCCTTGACTTATTTAAATAAACATGATACAATATAAAACATCACAATGGTAATGCGAAATATGCAATTCCGTAGTGATGTAATTTTTTTGTAATAAAAAATTACACAAAAAAATACATGAAAAAATAGGAGGTGAAATTTAAGTGCCAACAATTAATCAATTAGTAAGAAAAGGAAGAAAAACAGGAGTAACAAAATCAACAGCACCTGCACTTCAACATGGTTGGAACTCAAAAAACAAAAAATTAACAAATAACAGAGCTCCACAAAAAAGAGGAGTATGTACTGTAGTAAAAACAGTTACACCTAAAAAGCCAAACTCAGCATTAAGAAAAGTTGCTAGGGTTAGACTTTCTAATGGTTATGAAGTTACATCTTATATCCCAGGTATAGGACATAACTTACAAGAACACAGTGTTGTATTAATCAGAGGTGGTAGGGTAAAAGACCTTCCAGGTGTTAGATACCATATCATTAGAGGAACATTAGATACAGCAGGTGTTAAAGATAGAATGCAAGCGCGTTCTAAATATGGAGCTAAAAGACCAAAAAAATAAAAAGGACTAATGTAAACAAAGAATAGTGCTTGTTGTTTTGTCTAAAATTAAGGTACTTAAATTTTAATATAGATAAAAATAAGTGCTATGCGTAAGGAAAAAATCCTTGCGAGTACCGAAATGCTTTGTATTATAAAGCATTAAATTAAAAAGGAGGGAAGAATAGTGCCAAGAAAAGGATATGTAGCAAAAAGAGAAGTATTACCAGATCCAATTTACAATAGCAAAGTTGTTACAAAATTAGTAAACAATATCATGTTAGATGGTAAAAAATCAATTGCTCAAAAAATTGTATATGATGCATTTGACATTATTAAAGAAAAGGAAGGAAAAAATCCTTTAGAAGTTTTTGAAGCAGCTTTAGAAAATGTTATGCCAGTTCTTGAAGTAAAAGCAAGAAG
>CANQTZ010000045.1 GCA_947626865.1 uncultured Clostridia bacterium | reverse complement strand
AGCCTAAAAGAATACAAACCTCATAAAGCATTTTATACAAAGATTTTAGATGATATAAAATTAAAAGTAAAGGAAAGGGGACATGTAGCAAAATCACTTGACAGATGTTGACATAGACAGTATAATATAACTAACAACTGAATATCGTTGTTCCTTAATCAAGTAAAAATGTTCAGAACCAAAAAAAATTATAACTTTATGAAAGGAAGGCATTGATATGGATAACATTGAGCAGGAATACATCAACGATTTTGAAAAATATCTGACTACGGATGAGGATACTACGGAACCCCAGGAAGAGATTGTTGCCAAGAAAGGTCTGAGAGGAAACATTACTTATGATGAAATCAGATCTGTGAACCAAGCATTGCTCTATCTTGTGGTAGACAAGTCTAGTTCTATGTACCATAACGGACTTGAAAAAGGCATTGTCGATGGACTGAATGAAGTTAAAAAGGTAGTTAACGGTGTAAAGGAATCCAAATACATCCAGACTGCTATGACATTCTTCGGCTCTACTCTCGACATGAGACCATTTAAGTACGGCGAGTGCATTGACACTAGCTACGAAGCAACTGAAAGACAAAGTCGTATGTATGATGCAATCGTTGAAAGTTGTAGTAACATGATCAGCCAATACGACGATCTCATTAGTGAGTGCAAGATAAGAGGAGTTATGCTCATCTTAACTGATGGGTATGAAGCTGTTTCTGAGTACGATCTTGATGATGCTAAGAATGCACTTAAGGAACTTAAGAAGAGAGAAATCGTATGTCTTATTACTACATTTGATGGTATCGGTTCATTGAAACTGTGTAATGACTTAGGAATCGAGACTATCCAAATTAAGGACAATCATCAACTGAGAATACTGATGAAGTTAGTATCACAGCATGTTATGGTGTAACCATATGGTTAAGCCGTACAATACTTCTGCTTGATTTAGGGGAGGGTGAAAAGTAATCTTTTCATCCTTTCTTAATATTATGTTTAGAACTAAATAAAGTGTAAAATAAAGTAAATATACAAGAGTCTACATAATAATTGACTAATGAAATAAAAAATGATATAATATAGATATTGAAAATTTATTCAATAAGTTGTTTTAACAAACAAAAAGTTTTGTTGTTAAAATATTTATGAGTAAAAGAAGAATATGTGAAATCAATTTATTACAAACTAGGAGGTATAGGCAATGAAAAAAATAAGAATTGAAATTGCACAAACTGGAATGGGTAAAACGATTAACCAAGACTATGCTGTTTCAACTGAAAATCTAGCAGTTGTTTTAGATGGTTGCGGTTCTGGAGAACATTCTGAAGTAGGTTCTAGTAGAATGGGTGAGGCTATTCGGAAACATTCAATGAAGTTGAATGAGCAAAATTTTGAAAGTTTTGCTAATGATACCTTGCAAAAGTTTTTAATGGAAAATACAATTGAAAAGAGATTTATTGATGAATTTCAATTCACAATTGTTGCTTGCATTGAAACAAAAAAGGAGTTTATTGTTTTAGTGGCAGGAGATGGGTTTGTTATTACAGTTGATAAATTGAACAATATTCGATATATCCAACTGGATAATGATGTGAATGTTGCTAATGGAGAAGCACCAAGATATATAGCATATAATTTTAATCCAAGTCCGTCAAGATATAACAGAAATGTTTATTTTGATAAAATACAATTTTCTAAATCCCTATATTCAAGTGTTTATGTTGCCAGTGATGGTTTTAGATTTATACTTGATGATAAGTTTCTTGCTGATGAACGTACAATAATCCAAAATGCATTAATTCAAAGGGACCAAAGTATAATTGAAATGGTTTTAAAAAGGAACCAAAGCAAAATTTTAGATGATATTTCCATTTCTTCTTGATTACTCAAACGCACAGCATTATTTAATCATAATGCTGTGTTTTTTATTATTTTTACTATTTACATAATAAGTAAAATGTGGTATAATATGTATGATTTATTATAATTGGAGGGGTATATGAAAAATCTTTTTTCAAAAGTTAAGAGTGGAATAAGCAAAATATTGGCAAATATAAAAAATGTTTTTAGTAAATTAAAAAACAAATTGAGAAATATATTTACTAAAACAAAAAATAAAGGTAATGAAGAATTTGTAAATTTTGAAACAAATGAAGGAACTACTGAATTTGAAAAAAATATAAAAAATGTATCGAAACAAATGGAAAGTGATAAAAGTGTTCCTATTAATAAAGATGTTCGATTTAAAACTACAGAAAATGATGCCTTTGTAGTTTCTACCATTGTGGATAAGCCTAAAAGAAACGATGATATAGAAATTAAAAGAGACCTGAATCAAGATAATTTGTTATATCAAAAAGAAATAGAAAGTGTAATAAATAATAAGAGTACTGAAAAAAAAGAAGAATACGAAAAAATAATAAGTATAGAAATCAAAGAAAATATAGGAATTGTAAATTTTGAAACAATAACTGGGGAAAAATATCAAAAAAACATTGAAGATATACTAGATGAGAAGAGAAATATTTATAAAAATTGGGATATAAATAAGAAATGTAATAATTTTGCAAAAAATAAAATACAAGCTATAAGATTAAAAAGAAATCTTAATCCAATTGTTATTTCGACACTTAATAATGAAGAAGATATAGATAATTATATAAAATGTGTTAGTAATACTGAAAAAATATGGTTTAACTTGGAGCATGATTTAATAAATTCTAGGCTTAAAGGGAAGAATGCTAGATTAATGAAGAGAGTAGGGAAATATGAAGAAAAAATAGGTGCAAAAGTAAAGAAGAAGGAAGGGTTAATAGAAAGGATGTTGAAGAAAATAAAAACGATAGGTAATAAGCCAGAAAAAATGGTTGATGAAATTGAAACGATAGAAAAAGACAATAATGATTTCAATAAAATTGAAGAAGAACTTAAATCTGATATAAATGATATGGAAGATAAAAAGTATAAAAAGGAAAAAAGATTATCAAAGAAGGAAAAAGAAAAAGCAGATAAAAAAGAATTTAAAGAAAGATATGCATCATATACAGCTTTAATTGGGAAATTATATAATTTAAGACCAAGAAAAAAATTAGATGATATAATGAATGATATTATTGATAGAGATATATATAATTTGACAGATAAAGATGCATGGACGAGGGCAGTTGCAACATATAATGTAGGACATAGATTCTCTTTAATAAATCCTAAAGAAGCAAAAATATATTTGATGTCAGCATATGATCAATTAAAAAATGAAGAGTTACTTTCAGGTAACGCAGTGGCTTTTCAATATTTGGAAGATACATTGCTAAATCTTCAAGAAATATATATTAGGCAAAACAACTTTATTGAAGCACATAGATTGAATGAAGAATATATGAAAGTAGTAGAAAGAGAAAAAAATGAAATACTGAACCCAATGCTTTTTGAATATAAAAAGGCCAATTCTCAAATAAAAGAAATAGATTTAATGAGTGAATATAGAAAAAGATATGTAGCCGGTCAAAAAGTTAAAATGAAGTTGTTAAATAAAGAAGGATTTACATTTGATGCGGAAGAATTATATAGAAAAATATTAAATGAATCAGGAATTGTATTAACAGATGAAACCTATGATTTGTCTATAAAAGAGAACTGTATTGAGAATGGTAAGTATATTGTAATATCAAATGGAGTTACACATATAAAACCAATTTTAGGAAATGAAAGATACTTATTTTTAAAAAACAAATTAACACAACAGTTAATAAATAATAAAAAGGGTAGTAAAATTGCAAAACAACCAACAACTCAACCAAAGGCGACAGAGTCGATTGTGGAACAAAAAATTCAACCAAAGGTGACAGAGTCGATGGTGGAATCAACAGTTCAACCAAAGGAAACAGACTTAAAAGAAGAACCAGATAAAAAATCAGTAAAAATAGAATCATTTATAAAAGAAAATGAAATAGAAGAAAAAGATGCAAAGAAAAAGGGGATAATATTAAGAACAAAAGAAACAATAGATAATAAAACAAAAGAAATAGTTGAAAAATCAAAAGAGAGAAAAGCAAAGGAAGAGTTAATAAAAAAACAGAAAGAAGAGCAGAAAAAAATAGAAGAGGAAAAAAGGAAGAAACTTGAAGAAGAAAGAAGAAAGGTAGCAGAAGAAAAAAGAAAATTAGAAGAACAGAAAAAGGCTGAAAATACAGAATTTAATAAAAGATACAATGATTATAATGTACTAGTAAAAGGAATGCTTGGTGTACCAGCAAAAAGAAATATACAAGATATAAGAAATGATGTAGTTCACAACGATATATATAATATGACCTCTGGAGATGAAGTTACTAAAGGAATTGCTACTTTTAGAGTAGGACATAAATTAGCAACATTGTCTACTAAGAAAAAAGAAGCAGAAAGGCTATTAAAAACTGCAATTTCAATATTAAATAAAAATGATATTGTTTCTAAAGATGATACATTGATTGGTATTTTGGAGGATGCTCATCTTGATTTGGGAAATCTTTATCTTGCCAAAAATGATTTTGTAAATGCAGAAAAGTCTTTCGTGGATTATATGGAAACTGTACGAAAAGAAAAAATAGAAAAATATGATCCTAAAATTCTTGAAGCAAAGAAAAATGGAAAAGTTATTAATGAAATTGATTTATGGATGGAAGTAAAATCTAAATTTACTACAGGAAAAAAATCGATAATAAAATTATTAAGCAAATCAGGAAAAACAGATGAAGCAGAAGAACTTTATAAAAGACTTTTAGAAGATTGTAAAATTTCTTTAAGTGATGAAGAATATCAATTAAGTGTAGATACAAATTGTATAGAAAATGGTAGATATATGAGAATAACGAGCGAAAAGACATATTGTGAACCAATTTTAGGAAATGAATACTTATTATTAAGGAGAAAAAATATATCGAAAAAGGCTGTTGAAGAAATGGAAAAATAAAAACTAGGATTTCCTAGTTTTTTTCATTCAAAACATGTATTATGTTGACAAAACTGGAAAAGTTTGCTATAATTATATCATGTCAAGTGTATGGCATCCTGTTAAATGGTTCGAAATCGTAAGTGTAAAATCAACAATTCAAATTCTGAAAGGAGAACCTATTATGAGTAAGCAAGAGGAAAATATGTTCGGAAGCGCAGCTTGGAACACTTTCAATGATGAGTATGAAAACTCAGGCATTGAAGAAAATTTTGGACCTGAACTTGAGTCAGACAAGGTCGAGGTTGTTAACACGCCTGTTGCGGAACTTAAAAGTTCTGCACAGACACTTCTTCGGCTAGACATTGACAGATCAGGGTCAATGAAGGGATTCACAACTGCTATGGTTCAAGCTCTTGAACAAGTTAAAAAGTCAATCTTTACTTCACAAGAAGTAAACAGAATCCAGATTTCCAAGACACTGTTTGCAGATACAGTAGAACCTGGCGGATATACTGATGTTGAAAAATTTGATACAAGTTATTCAGCCAACTCTGGTTGTACGAAACTGTATGACAGTATTATCGACAGCGAAAGAAGAATCAGACAATACAGAGAAGATCTGAAACAGAATGGAGTTTCTGTCAAAGCTGTTTTGTGTATTCTTTCTGACGGACTCGATAACGATTCAGTTGCAAGTTTCGAAGAAACTAAGGAAGCTGTGGCTAAGATGCAGAGTGATGAAGTAACTGTATGCTTTATTGCTTTTGGCAGCGACCAGGCTCAGAAACTGGCAAACCAGCTTGGTATTACCAATGTTGTAAAAACCGATGCGACAATCCATGATTTGCACAAAATTATGAAGTTTGTTTCTATTGGTACCGAACGCTTATCGCAGGGTAACGATAAATGAACGGCATAATAGACGAACCAATTTAACAGGGGATGAGGTGGAGATATTTCTCCACCTCATTTCTTTTACAAAAGAGTTGACATAAAAAGAAAAAGATTATATAATATTGATATAAATTTTTTTGAACATTGAAATATGAATATATAGGAATGGAGGTAATTTTATGAAAAAAATTAAAAAGAGAGAGACTGTTATATACACTAAAGATATTTCAGAATCTCAATTAAGTCAATTTAAACAGCAATACAATAAGATACCTATTAATTGGTTACGGAGATTTGAAAAGGATAATTGGCAATTAGCATTTACTACAGATATTACAATTAGTGGTAATGCTGAACAATCTACTTTTCTAGTATCTAATCCAAATGAGCAACGAGTTTGGATTAATGTGAAAATTGGTGATAATTCTAATTTCCCTGTGTATAGAGCTTTTCTTTTTTATATTCAAACAGAATATGGAAATCCTGCTAATAATCAGGTATTTGAAAAATTATGCAAAGGTGAAAAAGAATTATTATCAAGAATCACAGGACTAGACTTGACAGGAGTTTTGCCTGAAGAAATTTTTTCTTTACTATTCATTCAAATGCTTGAATTTCCACAACTGCCACAATATGATGTATCAAAAACATGTTCTTATGTAAAGAAATGGCTAAACGAAGACATATTCAAAATAAGAACCTCGATATTGCCAGAGTATTTAAAGATAGGAACAGATGTTACAGAAACTCAAATTTTTGAAATTTTAAGAGGGTGGAATAATATTCCAAATGGTTTGAAAGAAAGATTTTTGCAACAGGGTTGGAAAATATGTTTGACTAATTCAAGAGAATGGAGGAATGATGAGCATGGTCGATATGTGGCTGGATTTATTACAAATAAATCGGAAGAAATTCTAATTAAGGCTTCGTTAAAGGACTTAGATATGACATTATATCATGAATTTGGTCATTATATGTATATCTTATCCTATAATGGTTTTATTAGAAATTTCTATAATGTGTATCTAAAAGAGAAGAATATATACTTTAGCATATATAACGATGATTATGGAATCTCAAATGCTGAAGAATATTTTGCTCAAATATTTGCACATTATATCAAGCATCCAGAACAAATTAAAAGCAAACTACCTAAAAGTTTTGACATTATTGATTCTATTTCAAGAAAATACAAATAATGCCTATATATTCATATGAAAAACAAAACAGAGATTCTTAATTAAGAGTCTCTGTTTTGTTTTAGTTTTATTCTTTAGGATAAATATGACCGATTGTATTCGAAAAGGTGTATTCGTAGTAATATCCAAAACATTTTCTTAATTCAGAGTGATTTTTACTTGAGTTAAGTAATTGTTTTAAAACATTATCTACATTCCAACCCTTTTCTTTAAGATCTTTTTCGAGTAAAATTGCTCTTTGGTAACGCTTACTGTCATTACTCTTAACATAATCCCTATTTCCCATAATTCTTAAAGTCGCCAAATCGTGAACCGTTTCCCAGATATCGTGTCCAGTGGGCATACCAGATGTCATATAAATTAGATTATTTACAACACATGTCCTAGTATTTTCAAAATGATTTTTGTAAATAAGACTTGCATATTTTGCATTAATGTCAAACTTACTAAGATAATCATCTTGAATAATTAAACTCGCTAGACCATCAAATTTGGGAACTACATCAAATTCAAACAAAATGAAAGAATTTGGAAAAGTAGCTGAAACACAAAAATCAAGAATTTTGTTTTTAGCATACATTACCATTTTCATAAGCTCATCAGATGGTTCATAAAAATTCACATATGAGAAATCACAATATTCCCGAAAATTGTCTGCAAGATAATCATAAAGTTTTTGAGAAACCTTATCATTATCTTTTTTTGATAAAGTACCACAATAAATCATCATAATCACCCTTTCTAAAATTTATGTAAATCTATTTTATCACAGTGTAAATAGATTGTCAATATTTGGATAATCGTATGATAAGTAGAAAATAAAAAGGTGAAAAATGTAAAAATTACATAATATATTGCTAATTTACAAAAAATATGATATAATTACAGCATTAAAGGTATTATGGTATTTTATGCCATGACAAAGTAACTTTAATAAGTACATTGAAAAATGAGGGTTTTATCCCTACACATTACAAAAAAAGTACATTTATACGCCACGATGAGCAAAAAGTAAAAAAAATCTTAATGGAGGTATTGGTATGAATCAATTTAGTTTTTACAACCCAAAAGAACTTGATGATAGATTGAAGAATCTCGACGCTCATCATGGTGGTGAGGGTTCAGTCTACAATGATCATCAGCATCTTGCTATTAAAATCTTCAATGCAAAAGAAGTCAATGTAGCAAGAAAAGAACGGAAAGTTCACAAGTTAATTCGACAATCCACAATGGTTGGATACAACGAAGCAATGGTACCTATTGAACCTGTAACGGTAAAAGGACATTTTGTGGGTTATACCATGAAATATGTAAAGGATGCGGTTGATTTAGACCGTATTGCTGAAAAAACCTTTATGGGTGAAAGAGACCTTAAAAAGAACCTTAGACTTATGATAAAAGTTGCGCAAGCAGTTGAAAAAATTCATAATACAGGTATGATTATAGGCGATTTTCATCCTGGACAGGTTCTTGTTTCAAATGATGACATTTATTTTGTTGACACAGATTCATGGGGATGGATAGGACAGTCGAAAGAACTTGAGCCTGACTTAAAATGCTTACCTTTCTATGTTGATCCCAGAAGTAGAGATTTCTCTTGTAGAGATGTTGTAATTAAACACTATTCTAAGGCAAGTGATTACTATTCTTTAGCAGTCATAGCTTTTAATGTGTTGACAGGAGAGCATCCCTTTGGAGGAGTCTATCAAATTGACACAAAAATGTCAAAGGAGATGAGAGCAAGAAATCAGCTTTCAGTTTTGGGAAATCATGACATAAAAATTATGAAAGGTAGGACATGGGAAACATGGATGACAGATGAGCTTAAAAAAGCTTTTTTGGACATATTTGAAAGAGGCAAGAGGTATAATATCGAAGTAGCACTGTCAAATCAATTAATGGATTTGCAATATTGCAAGCGCCATAAAGGATATTACAATAGTGCTTATAAGAATTGTCCTGTATGTAGCTTTCGTTTTCAAAATAGTAGGAATGCATTAGATACAGTCCATAGTTTTGCTGATAACCTTTTCTTATCAAATTCTGAAATCAAAAAATTATATGATTACAGAACCTATTTAAATAAAGTAGGAGAAGTAGTTCGTGTAAACGAGAGAGGAGAGGAAATCAGAAAAAGTGTTAAAGGGTTTGGAAAAATTGAAACATACTTTTTAGAAGATGAAAGGTATGTTGTAAAAATCAGACCGTTAAACATTTTACAAAAAATTGGCAAAACAGGGAATGTTGAAAATGCATGTTATGTGCATGTATATAAGGAGGAAACAGAAGTTGAAAAAATTTATGTTTCCAATAAAGCGACTGTAAGGGTATATGGCAATTGTCTTCACTATGTTGAAGATAAGACACATACTCTGAAAAAACTTACAATCCTCAATGGAGATGTAAAAATTGTCGATGTTGCCAAAAAACAGACTGATTTTGAATATGTTGCAACTTCAAATTCGAAGTATGCAATAATTTCTAAACATCAGAATGGTGGCATAGAAATTGATATTGATGGTACTTGTACAGTCATTCGAGGACAAAGACCTATTATTATGAAATACGATGCAATTTCTAATATGTGGATTTGGGTATCAAAAGTCTCTGGAAAATACAATACAATTGTATTTAGAAAGGGAAGAAAGGTTAGCGAAACAACCGATATAAATTATGATACAATGAATTTACAGGGAAGTGTGTTTCATAGAGGAACTTTGTGCTTAGCAAGTGATGGTAAAATGGTATCTGTTATGCCTTATGTAGCAACTATGCCAATTTCAAAGGTTATTACAGAAACTATGATAAGTATAATCAGCAAAGAATCACAACTGGAACTTAAACAAATTAGCGAAAATCGTAGCGAACTTTATGTACTTAATGCAGACAGAAATGTCTACAAATTTGTAATGTGAGGGAAAGGTGGTATCAATGATACCACCTTTTTCTTAACTTTAATTGTAAGAGGATGTCCTAAAATAGGAACACTCTTGTTATAATAATTACACAATTAACTATAAAAAATTATATTTTTAAGAAAACATAAAGTTGTAAAAATTAGAAAAATATGATATACTTTAACTGTAGGAAAATACCACATATTAAAAAAGGAGGAAAGTGTAATGTGGGTAGTAATAGTAGCCATATTAATCATTTTTGCAATTTACTTGGCATTCTGGCGGTTTATTTGGGGAATATCAAAACCAATCTTTGTGTATTTGTATCAAAGAGTTATAAATGCATTAAGAGGAACGGGAATGACAGAACAAGCAGCAAAAGCAATAGTATCTGGAATAGTTTTACTAATTATTCTTTTGATTCTGTTCGGTTGTTTTTGAGTAAATGTGGGTATCCTTAAAGTAGTTTTGCATTAATATGTAAAACTACTTTTATATATGTACAAAGACAGTTATGAAGAAAAATAGGACATTCTTCAACAAAGTATATAACCTTGCTTTTTTTATAGAAAAATGCTAAAATATTAAGTAGTTTTAAATAATTTTACTTAGCATTATTTAGTTCAAAAATATAAAGTTAGTGACCGAATTCGTGTAAGAGAAAATAGATTAGGAGGTAATATCAAAAATGGAGATGCCTAATAGAAATGCAAGTGCCAGTGTATTCGGATGGCAGTTTCAAATAAATGTAGCAATATATTTAATGATAAAATACTTTAAGGATTTTGAAGAAATCAAAATAGAAGGAAAAGATCAAGACATAGAGATTTCTTTAAATAATAAAGAGAAAATATATGCTCAAGCTAAAGCAAAAGAACATATAAACTATAAAGACACAAGTAGTTATTCTTCTAAACTAAAAAAAGCATTAGATTCATTATCTGACGTGAAATCGAAAGACGTAAACAAATTAATATATATAAGCAATTTAGAACCAAATCCATTAAATTCGGGAACAAATGAATTTGAACGAGTAGCTTTTCTTAAATATGATGAATTATTGGATGAGTCAAAATCAAAAATTGATTATCAACTAGCCGAATTGAAAAAAAATTTAGATAAATCAAAGCTTATTATAGCCAAAATACCATTTTATGGTGAAGATCAAATAACTAGGAAAAGATATATCATAGAAGAAATTAATGATTTTTTAATATATATGCAAGGAAATCAAGGAAACTTATTACCATATAGTAGAGAATTTTTAAGAATATGGGAAGATGATTTTTTACACAACGCTACTCAAACAGATCAGAGTATAAAAATAAAAAAAGATGATGTACTATGGAACTTATTAGTATTTGAAATTAAAGATGTGTGTAATACATTTGATGCTGGAATGAAAATAGATGAAGAAGATTATTATCATGCGATAGATAAATATGACAAAGTTATAGCAAATAAAGAAGGAAATTTTACCATATATAATAAGATTACAGCATTGATTTATAGTGTTAAAAAAGAAAATCCTAATATAAGAAGCAATGAATTTATAAATGAATATACAAATAAAATTTATGATATTGTTTTTTCAAATAGTAAAAATGACGATGAGCAACTAATAGAAATTGCTTGTGCCAAAATAGTTGCAAAGAAAATATTTGTAAGAAATAGTTCATTAGATAGTATGATTAGGAGGGTAGCAGAATATGAAAATTAATAGTATATACTTTGAAAGAGGAGACGAAAAGAGAAGTTTTATATTTAATCCAAATATAAATTTGATTTATAGTAAAGAAAATTCAAAAGGCAAAACAACATTGTTAAGATTAATTTTATATGGGTTAGGATATAACATTCCAGCAACTGATGGAATAAAGACATTTGATGACTTTTATATAGAAATCGAATATGAGAATAATAATGACAAATACATAATAAAAAGATATCAAGATAATGTTCAGCTATGCAAAGGACAGGAAATGGAAAATTTTACTGTACCAGAACAACTTACAGAATTTCATTCAATGATTTTTAATATTAATGATGTTGCAATATTAAATAATTTATTGGGTATATTCTATATAGACCAAGAAAAAGGATGGACTCTATTAAATAGAGGAATTATAATAGGAAAAAATAGATTTAACATAGAGGACTTCATTTCAGCTCTATCAAATAAAGATATTCAATATATAAATAACGAATTAGATAAAATAAAAGATGAAATAAGAAAATATAAATATTTAAAAAGTATTGTAGAATATAAAAAAGAAGTCATTATAGATGAAAAGGTAAATTACAGTAAAAAGAATGACTTAGAAATATATAAGCAAAAGAACTTGTTGGAAATGCAAAAAAACGATTTAATACAAGACATTAATGAAGTTGATGGGATACTAAAGGATAATGATGGGTTAATTAAGTATCTAGAAAAATTAGAAATATATGTTAAAATTTCAGACGATGAAAATATAAGAGTAAATAAAGATAATATACTTAATTTTAATAAAAATCAGATGTATTATTTGACTAGAAAAAAAGAACTAGAAATAAAATTAGCAAAAGTAAAGAAAGAATTACAGAAGATAGAAAGTGAAATTGATAATCGACATATGCTATTTAACTTTAAAACTGTATTAGATGAAGTAGATGACATGATGAAGAGTGTTAATATAAATGAAAACCAAATTGATAGAATTATTACACAATTAACAAAAAGAAGAAATGAACTAAATAATAAGCTGCGTGCGATTTTAGGAAATAATAATAAATATATAACATCTATATTCCAAACTATACAAAAATATTCTATTGAATTAGGAATTGATAAATACATAAAAGATGATTATGATTTTGTATTAACAAATCAATTGAAAGGAAAAAGTGGAAAGATATTAACTCAAATGTCATTTATTTTTAAAATTGCATATGTTATAGAAATTAAGAAAAAGTATAATTTAGTATTACCTTTAATCATTGATTCCCCAAGAACAAATGAATTAACAGATAAAGCTTCAACAGAGATGATAAAAATTTTAGAAAGAGATTTTTGTGATCATCAAATCATATTAGCATCTGTTTACAAATTTGATGAAATAAAAAGAACAGTAATTGAGATGAAAGATAATCTATTCTATTAAAAAAGAGGTGATTTTGATTG
>CANQTZ010000044.1 GCA_947626865.1 uncultured Clostridia bacterium | reverse complement strand
ACCCACTTTATTAAAAGTCTGTAATTTGTTGGTCCCCCCGAATTGTTACAAATAAATAATATATTAATATTTTGACATATAAAGTTTATTGGTTTGGTTGCGAATTGTAACTTTGCAAAAAAATAACTAGATAAAACTTTTCGATTTTACCTAGTTATTTTTATTGTTATACTTTCATAGAAAGTCCTACTTTTTGTCTTTCTTTATCTATTTTTATTACTTTTACTTTTACTATATCGCCAACAGATACAATATCTGATGGATTTTTTATGAATTTGTCACTCATTTCTGAAATATGTACTAATCCATCATGTTTTACACCAATATCTACAAATGCTCCAAAGTCAATTACATTTCTTACTGTACCACTTAGAACCATTCCTTCTTTTAGGTCTTCTAGTTTTAAAACATCTTTGCGAAGTATTGGTTTTGGCATGTCTTCACGAGGGTCTCTTCCTGGTTTTGCTAATTCGTCCATGATGTCATTTAATGTCATCTCTCCAATTCCTAATTCTTTTGCCATTTGGTCTACTGAAACAGATTTTAGTTTATTTCTTAATTCTGCTAATTTTTCTTTATCTTTTAAATCGTTTTTGTCAAAGTTTAAGCTAGCAAGTAGTTTTTCAGTTGCTTCATAGCTTTCTGGGTGAACTGCTGTTATTTCTAAAGGATTATCCCCATCTAATATTCTTAGGAAACCAGCACATTGTTCAAAGGCTACTTTTCCAAGTTTTGGTACTTTTAATAGTTCTTTTCTATTTTTTAATTTTCCATTTTCGTCTCTGTATTTTACAATGTTTTTGGCTATTGTGTTGTTAATTCCTGATACATAAGAAAGTAAAGATGGTGTTGCTGTATTTACATCTACCCCTACTTTATTAACGCTATCTTCTACCACGCCTGTAAGACTTTCAGCTAATTTTTTTTGATTTACGTCATGTTGGTATTGTCCTACTCCAATTGCTTTTGGATCTATTTTTACTAATTCTGCTAGTGGGTCTTGCAATCTTCTTGCAATTGATATTGCTCCTCTTATTGATACATTGATGTCTGGATATTCTTCTGTTGCAAGTTTGGATGCAGAGTAAACTGATGCTCCCGCTTCGCTTACGATTACATAGTGAACTTCTCTTGGAGCTTCTTTTATCATGTCTGCAACAAACATTTCTGATTCTCTTGAAGCTGTTCCATTTCCAATTGCTATCATGTCTATTTTATCTTTTTCTATTAATTTTAAAAGTTCTTTTTTGGCTCCTTGGACATCATTTTGTGGTTCTGTTGGGTAGACTGTTGTGTAATCTAATACTTTTCCTGTTTCGTCAATAACAGCTATTTTACATCCTGTTCTGTATGCTGGGTCAAATCCCATAACAGTCTTTCCTTTTATTGGTGCTCCTAGTAACAATTGTTTTGAATTTTGTCCGAAAACCTTTATTGCTTTTTCTTCTGCTTTTTCTGTTAGATCACTGCGAATTTCTCTTTCTATTGATGGTTCTATTAATCTTTTAAAGCTGTCTAAAATTGTTTCTTTTAACATATTGGTGAATTGTGTTTCACCTTTTATTATATCTTTTTCTATGTATGATAGTATTTTTTCTTCTGGTTTTTGAATTTTAACTTTTAAGAAGTCTTCTTTTTCTCCTCTGTTTATTGCTAAAATTCTATGGCTTGGAATGTATTTGATTGCTTCCGTGTAGTTGTAATACATTTCATAATTTGATTTTTCTTCTTCTTTGCTTGCACTTGTTTCAATTGTTCCTTCTCTATAGCATCTTCTTTTTATTTCTTTACGATATTTTGCATTGTCTGATATGTCTTCTGCAATGATGTCTAATGCTCCTTGTATTGCTTCTTCTACACTTTTTACTACTTTATCTTTATTTTTCTTATCTTCTTCTGATAGCTTGTCTATGTTTATGTAATCTTTTGCTATTTCTTCAATTGATTTTGTTTCTTTTTGTTCTATTATTATTTGTGCTAATGGCTCTAAACCTTTTGCTTTTGCGACTGTTGCCCTTGTTTTCTTTTTTGGTTTATATGGTCTGTAAATATCTTCTACTTCAGCTAAAGTTTTGCTAATTGCAATTGCTTGCAAAATTTCGTCAGTTAATTTTCCTTGTTCTTCTATTGATTTTACTACTTCTTCTTTTCTTTGTTCTAGGTTTCTTAAATAACTTAGTCTTTCTCCAAGTGTTCTTAAAATCTCATCTGAAAGTCCTCCTGTTACTTCTTTACGATATCTTGCAATAAATGGAATTGTGTTTCCTTCATCTATTAATTTGATGGTAGCTTCTACTTGTTTTGTTGTAATATTTAATTCCTCTGCAATTGTTTTTACTATTTTATCCATTATTTTTATTTCCTTTCCTAAATTTTTAATAATCTAAAGAATCGTCCTTTTCTATCCAGTCTTGTACTTGTTCTACTCGATATTTTTCTTGGCTGTCTCTCATAACTACTTCTTTTATGCCTGCATTGATTATCATTCTTTTACAAAAAGTACATGGCCAATTGTCTTTCACATATTCATTATTTCTTTTATTAATGCCTACTAAATATAATGTAGCTCCTATCATATCTTTTCTTGCCGCACTTAACATAGCATTTTGTTCACTATGTACTGCTCTGCATTTATCATATCCTTTACCACTTGGCATATCGCTTTTTAGGCAATATCCTAAGTCTATGCAATTTTTTCTGCCTCTTGGAGCTCCTGTATATCCTGTTGATATGATTTCGTCATTTTTTACTAAAATGCTTCCATAATTATTTCTTAGGCATGTTCCTCTTTCTGCTACGGTTTCTGCTATGTTTAAATAGTAGTTTATTTTATCGACTCTTTCCATGTTTATCTACTCCTTGGATTTTAAATAACTATTCTATTCCTAAGTATTCATTATATGTTATTTCTCTATCTATTACTTTGCCATCTTCTTTTATGTCAATAATTCTGTTTGCTACTGTTTGTGTTAGTTCGTGGTCATGTGATGTAAATAGGATGTTTCCAATGAATTTTTTCATTCCTTCATTGACAGATGTTATGCTTTCCATGTCTAAGTGGTTGGTTGGTTCATCAAATATTAGAAAGTTTGCTCCTGATAACATCATTTTTGATAATATACATCTTACTTTTTCTCCTCCTGATAGCACTTTTACTTCTTTTAGCGCTTCATCACCAGAGAATAACATTCTTCCTAGAAAGCTTCTAACATATGTTTCGTCTGGGTCTTTTGAGTATTTCCTAAGCCATTCGGTTACATTTTCGTCTGTGTCGAACAAGTAATTATTGTCTTTTGGGAAATAACTTTGGGTTATTGTGGTTCCCCATATTAGTTCTCCTTCGTCTGGCTCTAATTCTCCTGTGATTATTTGGAATAATATGGTTTTTGCATTTTCATTGTCTGCTAAAAATGCAATTTTGTCTCCTTGTTTTACTGTAAATGATATTTTGTCTAATAGTTTTTGACCATCTATTGTTTTTGATATATTTTTTACTTGCAATATTTCTCTTCCTGGTTCTCTGTCTGGCTTAAAATCAACATAAGGATATTTTCTGTTTGATGGTTTGATTTCATCTAGTTCTATTTTTTCTAAGGTTTTTTTCCTAGATGTTGCTTGTTTTGATTTAGATGCATTAGCACTAAATCTTGCTATAAAGTCTTGTAATTCTTTTATTTTTTCTTCTTTTTTCTTGTTTTGTTCTCTTGCTTGTTTTAAAGCTAGTTGGCTGGATTCATACCAGAAATCATAATTTCCTGGATATACTTTTATTTTTCCAAAGTCTACATCTGCAATGTGTGTACAGACTTTGTTTAGAAAATATCTATCATGTGATACAACGATTACAGTATTTTCGAAGTCCATTAAAAAGTCTTGTAGCCAGTTTATGCTTTTTAAATCTAAATCGTTTGTTGGTTCGTCTAATAATAGTACGTCTGGATTTCCGAATAAACTTTGTGCTAACAAAACTTTTACTTTGTCTTTTGCTTCAATTTCTTTCATTAGTTTGTAGTGGTTTTCTGGTGTGATTCCTAAATCGTTTAGTAACATGGCGCTATCTGATTCTGCATTCCAACCGTCTAGTTCTGCAAATCTTTCTTCTAGTTTTGCAGCTTTCATTCCGTCTTCTTCTGAAAAGTCTGGTTTTGCATATATTTCTTCTTTTTCTTTCATGATGTCATATAGTTCCTTGTTTCCCATCATTACTGTGTCTATTACGGTGTATTCTTCGAAAGCAAAGTGGTCTTGTTTTAATACTGATAATCTTTCTCCTTTTTCGATGCTTACGTCTCCTTTGCTTGGTTCTATTTCTCCTGATAGAACCTTAAGGAATGTTGACTTTCCGGCTCCATTTGCTCCTATAATTCCATAACAGTTTCCTTTTCCAAATTTGATGTTTACGTCTTCAAATAAGATTCTTTTTCCAAATCTAACAGTAACTCCATTTGCACTTAGCATTTTTCTTTCCTCCTTGTCTAATCTTTGCTATTATACACTATTTGGGAAAAGTTTTCAAGTCATCATTATTATAAAAAAGACTGGTGGTTATCGGATGGTTACTAGTCACAGCCAAATTTATATTTACATGGTCAAAATATTAATATATTATTTATTTGTAACAATTCGTGGAGACCAACAAATTACAGACTTTTAATAAAGTGGGTTATGTAGTTGGGAATTACAAATAAATAATATATTAATATTTTGACATATAAAGTTTATTGGCTGTGAATTGTAACTACTAGACTTTTGAACATTGTAATTTTAAATTTTGAATTTCTTTTTTTGATAAACCTGTAAATTTTTGTACATCTTCTACTTTCATATTATCTTTTAACATGTTTTTTGCCACACTTAAAATTCCTTGACTTTTTCCTCTTTCAATTCCTTGTTTAAGCCACTGGTTCTTTCCTTGGTTAATTCCATTTTTTAATCCTTCTTCATATTTTTCATCAAATGCATTGCATAATCTTTCAACCCACTGCATATTAATGTCCTCCTTTCTTTCTAATATTTCTAAAAATTCTTCTACCTTTTGCTGTGGAATATTTATTTTTAGAATGTAATAAATTAATTTTTTTAATACTTCTTTTTCGGTTTGTGTTAATTTTGTGTTTATAACTTTTTCAATTGAATTTATTATTTTTTCTTGTGTTTTACTTTTTTCTATTAATAAAATTTTGCCTAAAAAGCTGTTATTTTCTAGTAAATCATTTTCAGAAATTTGAGTAATATCTACTAAACCGTATTTAAGCCAATTTATATCATTTAAACCATGTAAACTTGCTTGTTTTTCTTCAAATGAAATACTTGCATTCCACTTTTGGTCGCCTGTGTAAATGACAATTGGGTAGACTTTTGGATATTCATATTCTGATTTATGTAGATTTCCTTCATCTATTGCACTTTCCATTATTTCATAACTATATTTCATAATTCTATATGACATTGCATTGTCGATTTTGCTTTGGTGTTCGATTAAAAAAAACATATTTTCATTTTTTATTTTATAAACAATGTCTGCTTCGCTGTTTTCAAAAGTTGTTGTAATAAATTTTCTATTATATTTTTCTATATCTTTTTCTTCTAAAATTATGTTATGTTCTTTTAATTTTAGAACTCTGTTTAGTAAAAGAATTACTTCTTTTTTGTTGTCTAGAATTGTTTTTATGATTTTGTCATGTGGTTGGTTTACTTGTTTTTTGGTCAATATGTGTTTGTCCCTCGCTTTCTTTTATTATATATTATTATTTATTGTTTTGTCAATATTTATTTGTCGGTAAAATATATAGTATCTTTCTTTTTTCTCACTTTTTCTCTTTTTTATTTACTTAATTTTAATTATTGGAAATTTAAAGAATAAATATATTGATTTTTGTAAAATCATATATGTAAATTTGAAAGTTTAGAAAATGATTTTAAACTTATGTGAATATAATAATATAATTTCCATAAAATGTCAAGAGCTTTTTTATAATTTTTGTGCTTCAAGGTTGCAAGATAATGGTTTCAAGGGTAACAACTCTGGGGGTATAACTTCCTGAGCTGTTTTGAAAACACAACAATAAGAGACTTAGCTAAAAATTTAGCAACTCTACTCCTTTTAAAAATAAATGAATTTAAAGCTCCATTAATCCTAGACCGCGAATCAATCGTAGCCGTTAGAACGGATTAACAGAGCTCTATATAAAATATCATAAGATATTTATTAACTATTGTATGTGATTTGCCTATATATTATACACTTTTTTATCTCTTGTAAAATGTATTTTATAATTAAATTTTGATGACTTTTTATGGCAAAAAACATAGCAAAATAAGTTTTAAAACCTTTTGCTATGCTAATTATAATTTTATTTATCATCAAATAACAATTTTATTCCCCATAGTCCAGATATACCAACTAATGCGTAAACAATTCTTGAAAGAACTGTCATGTCTCCAAAAATAGTTGCTACTAAATCAAAATTAAAAATACCTATTAAGCCCCAGTTAAGTGCACCAATAATGATTAAAACCAAAGCGATTTTGTCAATTACCTTCACTTTTCTCCCTCCTTTTATTTCATGCTATTTTAGTATAATAATTTTTTATTAGTATATGTTTTTTTATTTTAAATTATTCATTTTGTTGATTTTTTTTATTTTTTATGATAATTTATTAGTACTTTAATAAAATTTAGTTACATTTCACAGCAAAATTTATGTTAATATTTCAAAATATTAATATATTATTTATTTGTAACAATTCGGGGGGACCAACAAATTACAGAGTTTTTATAAAGCAGATTAATAATTATCTTTTTTCATAACTTTGTGTGTCGCAACTTCCATAATAAAAAATACTAGTATGTAAGTTGCTCCAATCGCTACTTAGCCTGCTCGTTTGGTCGCTTACGCAGTTATTAAAAAAGATAATTATTAATCTGCTTTGTATTAAAGTCTGTTATGCAGTTGGGAGTTACAAATAAATAATATATTAATATTTTGATATATAAAGTTTATTTGCTGTGAATTGTAACAAAATGTAAGGAGTTGTATATATGCAAAAAAATCGTAGAAGAAATTTTAGAAATAAGCGTTTTAGCCAATTATATCATGATAAGAAATTTATTAAAGGTTTATCTATTGTTGTATTATCGCTTTTTGTTTTATTATTATGTGTAATTGTTTTTTGTTATTTTTATAATTCCAACAAACAAAAACAATTTTTAGATGAGCTTGATGCTAATCAAGAAATGGCAAATGCAAATACTGCTTCTGATGAAAAAACACAAGACGAAAATCAAGAGGAAACTTCTCAAAAAGCACCACTAAATACTACATTTACTTTAACTGCTATTGGTGATGTTATGTGCCATAATACTCAATATTTTGATGCTTATATTAAGGAAACTGATGATTATGATTTTTCTTATGTTTTTGAAGATATTAAGCGCCATATTAAGACATCTGATATTGCAATAGGAAGTTTAGAAACTAGCTTTGCTGGCAAAGAACGTGGTTATAGTAATTATCCTACTTTTAATTCTCCTGATAATTTAGCTTATAGTTTGAAAGAGATTGGATTAGATGTTTTGTCTACTGCTGGTAATCATTGCTTAGATATGGGATTTTCTGGGCTTTCTAGGACTATTGATGTTTTAAATGATGCTGGTATTTCTCATTTGGGAACATATAAAACTCGGTGAAGAACGTGATAAAATTTTGTTTCAATCTGTAAAAGGAATTAATATTGCTTTTATTAATTATACTTATGGAACTAATGGTATTCCTGTACCTTCTGATAAAAATTTTTGTGTTAATTTGATTGATAAAGATTTAATTAAGAAAGATATCGAAAGTGCAAAGTCTCAAAATGCGGATATTATTGTTGCTTGTATGCATTGGGGTACAGAGTATAGAACTTCTGCAAATCCTGAGCAAGAGGAATTAGCTGATTTCTTATTTCAAAATGGAGTTGATATTATTTTAGGAAATCATCCTCATGTGTTAGAACCAATGGAAAAAAGGACTGTTACTTTAGAAGATGGTACTCAAAAAGATGGTTTTGTTATTTATGCTTTAGGAAATTTTATATGTGACCAAAATGCTGAAAATACTAGAAATTCTATTATATTGAATTTAAAAATAACTAAATCTGCAGAGGGTAAAATTACAATAGATAAGGCAAATTATATTCCTATTTATATGTATAAAGGTGCTTCTTCTAATTTGAAAAGAATGAAATTGCTTGATATTGAAAAAACTATTAACGATTATGAAAATGGTACAAATACTTCTATTGGTGAATCTACTTATAATGATTTGAAAAATCAATTAGAAAAAATTTATAATATTGTTGGTCCAGAATTTTGATTTTTTAAAAATTGTCATAATGTAAAAGTCCATAAATAATTTAGTTATTTATGGGCTTAATTTGTTATATTAACTTAACATATCTCTTCTTTTTAATAACCATGTTACTAATAATGTTAATATTACTGAAATTAGTATAATAGCTACAAATCCTAATGCATTATTTTGAAATGGCAAACCTACATTCATCCCCCAAAAGCTAGAAATCATCGTTGGGACAGCAAGTACAATTGTAATAGATGTTAATGATTTCATAACACCATTAAGGTTATTTGAAATAATAGAAGCATACGCATCCATAGTTCCATTTAAGATGTTACTATAAATTTGTGCCATTTCAATTGCTTGCTTGTTTTCTGTGATAGCATCTTCTAGTATTTCTTCGTCATCATCATATAATTTTACAATCTTTCCCCTCATAGTTTTTTCCATGACAAGTTCGTTTGATTTTAAAGATGTGGTAAAATATACTAAACCTTTTTCTAAACTTAAAAGTTTTAAAAGTTCTTTATTTTTCATTGAATTTTTTAATATGTATTCTGCAATTTCTGTTTCTTTATTGATTTGTTTTAGATAGCTTAAATAATAAGATGAATTTAAATATAGGATTTGAAAAATGAATCTTGTTTTTTTATAAGTTTCAAAATTTCTTATTTTCTTTTTTTCAAAATCCTCTATAACTTTATTTTTTTGTAAAGATACTGTTACAAAAAAATCATCTCTTACTACTATCATTCCTAAAGGCATTGTGGTATATATATCATTCTCATCACTTTTTTCTATTATAGGAACATCAACAATAAATAAAATTGTTTGGTCATCTTCTTCTTGGTCAATTCTTGCCTTTTCCTCATAATCTAGGGCATAGCGAATAAAATCTTCTTGGATATTTATACTTTCACATACTTTTTTTATTTCGCTTTCCGACGGGTTTACTAAATTAATCCATGCTCCTTTTTTAAACTCTTTAATCTCCTCTAGCTTTTTTGTTTCAATATCTGTATTATAAATTTTTAGCAAATCCATCACCCCTTTTTTTATTTCCTCACCATATATTATTGTAACTTTTTTCTGAACTTTTGTCAATCCCTCTTTTATGTAAATGTATCGTTAGTGCCTGTCCCAAATGGTACATCAATGTATCATTTGGGACAGGCACTAATGATACATCTATGTTTTTTTATACGCTATATGCTTTTTCGCAAAAATATAGTAGGCTGATGATTAGTGCTGCTACAATGGTAAAGTAGAAAAATATGTAACCTACTTTTAGTGTGAAACCTGTTAAGTAGCAAAACCATTTTATGATTGTTATATGTATGCTGTTATATTCTTTTGTATGGCTATTGTTTCTTGCTATTATAAAGTTTTCGCTTGGTACAAAGTATATTTCGGATAATTTGTATATTGTGTTTAAATCTGGAAATTCTAGTCCAATTTCCCATTTTTTTATTTGTTTTTCGTTTGTTGTTATTCCTTTTTTGTTTAGTTCTTCTACTACATTTATATAATTCCATTTGTTTTTTGTTCTTAGGTCTTTTAATAAATTTTCTAAGGTTCTTTCTTCTATGTTGTTACTCTCTTGTTTTTCTGTATTATCTATCATAAAAAAATATTCCTTTCTTATTTTTTGATTATTATATCATAAATGTTTTTTATGTGATATACTTTATTTAAGAAAGGGATGATATTTTTATGAATTTTTATATGGAAAAGGCGAAAGAAAATGCTGATAAGGGAATTTCTAATAATGAAGGTGGACCTTTTGGGGCTGTGATTGTTGATAAGGATGGGAATATTATTGCAAATGGAAATAATAAGGTTTTAAAGGATATGGATCCTACTGCTCATGCTGAGATTGTGGCTATTCGAGAGGCTTGTAAAGTTTTAAATACCAATGATTTGTCTGGTTGTGTTTTGTATACTTCTTGTGAACCTTGCCCTATGTGTTTGTCTGCTATTATTTGGGCTAATATTAAGCATGTTTACTTTGGTTGTGATCGAAAGGATGCAGGAAATATTGGTTTTAGAGATGATGATATTTATGAGTTTATTAAGGGTAATAATAATATGATTGTTTTAGAACAAATTGATCGAGATAATTGCCTTGAAACTATGAAACATTATAAAGATAATAATGGTGTTATTTATTGATTATTTTTTTCAACGTCAGTTGGCACAGCATTACAATGCTGTGCCAACTTTCCTTTAAAATGTTATAAAATTAGTCTGTAATTGTCATCAAGCCTTTAAATACCCTATATCCCAACAGACTAAAAAAGTTATTCAATTCTGTATAGGTGTAATGTTCACTTCCTTTGATAGCCAATATTGTTACAACATCAAAGCTATCATTTTCAAGTTGATGGGTGTTTCCTTCCGTACATATACATACTTGTCTTTTTTCTGGAAATACCCATACTTCCCATACACCTTCTTCATGCCCATGCTCTTTTATCATGGTATACGGATCCACCTTTACAATGCTTATCTCGTCAATTCCCTCTAACATGAACTTCCGAATCATACCGTCATTTAGTCTATTATTGGGTAACTTTTCTCCTTTTAATAACATTTTTTCCTCCTTTTAATAGTCATTACTTAGGTTACTTTGCTTGTAAGCTTTTTAATTGTATCATGTTTTACATAAGATTGCAAGTATTTCTTAAATTTCTTTTCTTTCATAAATCTTGTATGAAATGGCAAATGATAATATATATAATATTATTACTACCATTCCAAGTATTGCTATCAAATAATCTTTTAACATTACTATAAAATTATCTAGTGAAATTCCAAAAAGTTGCATTAATGTAGTTATAATTAATGATACGCCAATCATCAAAGCTACTATCATAATCAATTGTATAATTCTTCCTTTTTCAGCTCCGAATTTATACATAATTGGTATTTGAAATACTTGTAAAAACATTAAACTTAATAAGCTTCCCATTATAATTGCTAATGTATTACTTAAAAATTCTTTATCAAAAAAATTTGATGTTTTTATTCCCTGTGCTATAAAAGTAAAAACTAATCCTAATAATGCACCTAGTAATGTAAATAATAAAATATAGATATATCTTGCTTTTACAATATCTTTTTTGTTTATAGGGAAAGTGAGTAAATATTTATCTGCTTTTGCTAAGTTATCGTAACTAAAACTGCTTATTCCTAGCATTTCAAAACATAGTGGTATAGTAATAGGTAAAAATGTGAGTATATCTTCGTTTAGAAATCCTCCTATCATAAATATTATTATCATACTTAATATTGTTGATTTATATGATTTTATTGTTTGAAAATCTTTAACAATCAGTCCTTTTATAACATTCATTTTATTTTTCCCCCTTTATATAAATTAGCATAATGTCTTCTATAGTAGGTTTATCTATTACTGAAATATCATATTTTCTTTTAAATTCATATTTATTTTCAATTAAAATATCATATTCATATTTGTTTTTCTTATATTTTACGTAGTCATTTTTATTAAATTTTTTAAAATCTTTTTCATCACATTTTACTATTCCAAAATTTTCTATGAGTTCATCTTTTGATTTAGTAAAAATAATTTCTCCATTATTTATAAATGTAATATAGTCAGCAATATGTTCTAAGTCTGATGTAATATGGCTAGAAAGTAATATGGAATGTTCGCCATCTTCTATAAATTCTTGAAAAATGTCTAATATATCATTTCTTGCTACAGGGTCTAATCCTGTTGTTGGCTCATCTAAAATAAGTAATTTGGGTTTATGGGAAATTGCGGTTGCTATTTTTAGTTTCATTTTCATACCACTAGAAAATTCTTTGGATATTTTGTCTAATGGAAGTTTAAATTTTTCTAGATATTTTAAGTATAATGTTTCATCCCAAGTTGGATAAAAGTTTTTCATAATTTTATTTATGCTTTTAGGGGTTAGATATTCTGAAAGGAAACTATCATCTAATACAACGCCTATGTCTTGTTTTATTTTCTTTTCGTTTTGTTGTAAGTCTAAATTAAATATTTTTACTTGTCCTTTTTCTTTGTTTATTATATTGAGTATGGCTTTTATTGTTGTTGTTTTTCCAGCTCCATTTTCCCCTATTAAACCAATTATCATTCCTTTTGGTATGCTAATGTTTATATTTTTTAATTCAAAACCTATATATTTTTTGCATAGGTCTTTAACTTCTAATACATTTTCCATAATATTATTTATCCTCCTCATATAAAATATCTATCATGTTTTTTATTTCTTCTTTAGAAATTTTGCTGATTTTAGCAATAGAAACAGCTGTATCAATTAGATTTTCTACTTTTTGTAATTGTTCTTCTCTTATAATTTCAATGTTTTTGTTTGCTACGTAAGTTCCTTTTGCTACAATGGTTTCAACATATCCTTCTTGTTCTAGTTGTTCATAAGCATTTTTTGTTGTTATTACACTTATTCTTAAATCTTTTGCTAAACTTCTAATTGATGGTAACATTTCTCCTGCTTTTAGTTCGTTTGATATTATTTTGCTTTTTATTTGTTCTTTTATTTGTTCATATATGGGTGTGTTGCTTGAATTACTGATTATTATATTCATATTAGAAATTTCTCCTTTATTAAAAATATGTTGTATATATACAGTATATACAGTTTGTTGAAAAAAGTCAATACTTATTAAAAAGAAAAATGAATTATATGCATTTCTACGGATTAGTAGGAATGATTATCATAAATTTTGCCTTGTTAATCATCATCTGTTTTTTACTACATAGGCATTTTCTTAAATGTAATCCAATAGATATTGTATCAAATGATTTTAACAAGAAGAATGGAAGTTCCAAATATAAATGAAATTACTAAACTTTGTAATGAAGCTAGAGAACAAAATAAAATTGACTTTTATAAAAAAATATGCTAAAATATTACTATAGTATGAATAATATTTAATAAATATCATATAATAGTAATAAGGAGATGAGAAAAATGAATTGCTATAATATGGTTTTAGAGTATATAAATAATGTAGGACAAGGAATACCAATTTTTATTGAAGAAATAAAA
>CANQTZ010000043.1 GCA_947626865.1 uncultured Clostridia bacterium | reverse complement strand
AACGATTATAGCATAGCAAATGGGGATAAATACCTTTTTTTGCTATGCTCATATTATTTCCTTACTGAACTGTAACAAAAAAATAGTATAATGTGGTTACAATTCATACATTTTTAAAGGAGATGCCTATGAGAATTTTAATTATAGAAGATGAAAAAATATTATCAAATAGCATAAAAGATTTATTAAAAAGTGAATATGAAATTGATCAAGCATATGATGGAGAAGAAGCAGTATTATATGCTAAGCAAGATATTTATGATGTTATTTTATTAGATTTAATGTTACCAATAAAAAATGGCTTTCAAGTATTGGAAGAAATTAGAAAAAATAAAATATTAACACCAGTTTTAATATTAACTGCTAAAGATTCTTTAGATGACAAATTAGAAGGCTTTCAAAAAGGAGCTGATGATTACTTAACAAAGCCATTTGCAAAGGAAGAACTAAAAGCTAGGATAGAAGCGATGATAAGAAGAAATAATCCAAAATTTTATAAAAACGAAATTACTTTTAAAGATTTAAAAATAGATTGTAATAATCGCAAAGCGTGGATTAATGAAGATGAAGTAAAATTGCAAGGAAAACAATTTGATATGCTAGAATATTTAATTCATTATCAAAACAGGATTATTACAAAGGATCAGATATTTGATAAAATTTGGGGTTTTAATAGTGAAACTACAACAAATGTAGTAGAAGTTTATGCAAGTGGTATCCGAAAAGAATTAAAGAAGTATGATTATGACAAATATTTTAAAACCATACGAGGAGTTGGATATATGATTAAAGAAGATGGAAAGGAATAATAAAAATGAGTGAAGAAAGAAAAGTAAAAAAGCAATTGATTAAAAATATGATTTTAAATCTAGTAACATTTTCCATTATTTTTTACCTTTTAGGAATAGTTATCTATAGTCAATTTAATAATTCTTTATATTTATCAGCAGATTATGAATTGGAAAATCAAATAAAAAGAGTGCAAAATAGATCTGGAGAATTAGAAAGAAAAATATTGCCTAAAGATGACATTAGAGAGAAGGAAAATCCAAGATTAATTTTTATTGCTAGGGATGAAAATGGAGAAATAATAGAAAATAATAATTTAAATGATATTTTTAAAGAAGTAGAATTTGATAAAAGTCAATTAAATACTATTTATGAAGTAAATATTGAAGGATATTATTATAGAGGAATTAATTATTTAATAGAAAATGGTAATTATCATCAAGTTTTGATTAATGTAGATTCTGAAAAAAGTATTTCACAAAAATTTGTTAGAAATTTAAGTTTATCATTTATTATAAGTGAAATGATTATTTTAATAGCAAGTTATATGTTATCAAAAATATCATTAAAGCCAATTGTACAATCGTGGAAAAAACAAAATCAATTTGTACAAGATGCTTCTCATGAATTAAGAACTCCTCTTGCAATTATTCAAGCCAAACAAGAAAGTTTATTAGAAAAACCAGAAAGTAAAATAATGGATAAAGCAGAAGATATTAGTATAACTTTGCAAGAAACTAAAAGACTTACAAAATTAGTAACTGAATTAATGGAATTAGCTAAAAGCGATTCAGATAAATTAAAGCTAAATAAGGAAAAGTTTAATTTAGATGCAGAAATTGAAACGATTGTAGAATTATATAGTGAGGTGGCAAAAACAGAAAAGAAAGAATTAATTTTAGATTTAGATTATAAGGAAGAGATTGTAGCAGATAAAAATAAGATAAAAGAATTATTAATCATATTGTTGGACAATAGTTTAAAATATACACAGGAAAAGGATAAGATAGAAGTTAAGACATATAGAAAAGATAATAAATGTATATTAGAAGTAATTGATACAGGGATAGGAATTGGTAAAGAAGCAATGGATCATGTATTTGAGAGATTTTACAGAGAAGAAAAATCAAGAAATAGAAAAAAGGGAGGAATGGGTTTAGGACTTTCTATTGCTTATAATATTGTAGAACTTCATAAAGGAAGTATAAAAATTGACAAGAATAGAAAAAAAGGAACAAGAATAATAGTAAAAATTTAAGCAAATTTTAAGGTTTTAAAATTATAGTAGAAAGAAAAAGGAAGGAAGAGTGTAAAAATGTATATTTTAAAAAATAGTTTGCTTTCTATTATTAGAAACAAAGGAAGAAATATTTTAATTGGTATAATTATTTTTGTTATTGCCTGTGCTTCAACAGTCACGTTGGCAATAAGGAATACTGCTAATAATTTAGTTAAAAGTTATGAAGAAGCACATGATATAATTGCAACTATTTCATTTGACAGAAAGCAATTGGCAGGAAATTTTAAAGGGGGAGAAGAAGCCCAAAGAGAAAATATAGAAAATTTTAATAACATAGAATCATTTACACTTGAGGATGTACAAAAGTATGGAGAAAGTGAATATTTGAAAGATTATTACTATATTTATACAACTTCTTTAAATAGTGATAGCTTAACTAAAGCAACAGATTCCATTGAATATGAGGTAGAAGAAAAACAAACCATTCCAGGTGAGAATAATCGCCCAACGGAAGGTGGAAGAATGCAAGGAGGACAAGAAGGTTCAACAACTGTTATTACTAGATCAAAAGAAAAATTTGAAAGTGCTAGGAATTTGAATCGGAGACTTTGAGTTAGATGGTTATTCTTCTTATGATGCTATGACAGATTTTGTTAGCGGTTCTTATCAAATAACTCAGGGAGAAATGATAACAGATTTTAATGGATATCAATGTGTAATAAGTTCAGAACTTGCAAGTTTAAATGAAGTAACAGTAGGAAGTACAATTAATCTGAAAAATCCAAATAATGATACTACTCATGATTTTACAGTAACAGGTATTTACACAGACAATAGCAATCAAGATGATTCTATGAAAATGTATTCTTCATCTGCTAATAAAATAATAACAGGAAGCGGTGCAGTAGAAACATTAGTAAAAGAAGATGAAACATTGGTAACTAATATAACACCATCATTTATTTTAGTATCAGAAGATGCAATTGACTCATTTACGCAAGAAGTGAAAGATAAAGGATTGAATGAATATTATACAGTTAATACTAATTTAGATGAATTGGAAAATGCAACAAAATCAATTGAGAATGTAAAAACATTTGCAACAACATTTTTAATAATTACTTTAATTATTTCTTCTATTGTGTTATTTGTGATTAACATGATTAATATTAGAGAAAGAAAATACGAAATAGGTGTGTTTAGAACAATTGGAGTTAGCAAAGGAAAACTAACAATACAATTTGTTTTAGAACTATTAATAGTTACTATTATAACATTAGTCATTGGAGCGATTTGTGGAGCTTTTCTTGCAAAACCAGTAGGAAATATGCTTCTTAAGAATGAAATAGAATCAAGTCAAATGCAAGAAGAAGAAATTTCTAATAACTTTGGAAAAGGTCCAATGGGTATGGAACATACACGAAATGGTAATATTGCAGTACAAGAAATTCAAAATATGGAAGCAGTAGTAGATATTACAGTAGTTGCACAATTGTTAGGAATTGGAATACTTTTAAGTTTTATGAGCAGTTTGGCTTCTATGATAAGTATTCAAAGATTTTCACCACTTACAATTTTAAAAGAGAGGTCATAATATTTGGAAGGGAGAGAATAATAATGGGAATATTAAAATTAGAAAATGTAGCATATCGTTATAAGGATGCACCACCAGATGTTTATGTATTTAAAAATATTAATTATGAATTTGAGCAAGGAAAAATGTATGCTATTAAGGGAAAGAGTGGAAGCGGAAAAACAACATTATTATCACTAATAACTGGTCTTGAAAAATGCACAGAAGGAAATGTATTATTTGATGGTAAAGATTTAAAAAATAGAAATTTAGATAATTATCGAAATACAGATATAGGAATTGTATTTCAAAGTTATAATTTATTACCTCGATTAACAGCTATTGAAAATATAATATTATCAATGGATGTTAGCAAGGTAAAAATAAAAGATAAAAAGAAAAAAGCTTTAGAGCTTATGAAAAGTGTTGGTTTAACAGAGGAACATGCAAATAGAAAAATTTTAAAATTATCTGGAGGGGAACAGCAAAGAATAGCTATTGCAAGAAGTTTATCTTATAATCCAAAAATGATAGTTGCTGATGAGCCAACAGGAAATTTAGATAAAGATACAGAAAATGAAATTTTGAAAATATTTGAAAAGTTAGCAAAAGAACAAAACAAATGCATAATTATTGTAACACATTCACAAAATGTTTGTGATATGGCAGATAAGGTATATGAGTTATGAAAGTGAATAAAAATCGTCAGTCAGCGTTATATTAATATATAATGCTGACTGATATTTATATTATTTTATAAATATTTTTTTAAAGTTTCAACACTATCTTCTTGCATTACGACAAAGTCATTTAAAATATTTTTTACATCAGAAGCAGCATCAACATTTTGATTAATTAGTCGTCTACCTTCTATAATTCCCATATTAGTTCCTTGCATCAATAGTTCAGACAATTTAGAAGTTGTATCATCAGTCATAGTCTTCATCTGAATGCCATACCAAGTCATCATTTTATTCATAGCATTTGTTTCATGGGGTTCCTTATCACTATAGTTAGAATACAAATCATTGACTCTTTCAGAAATCTTTTTATATTTATTGTATTCAACATCTAAAACACCTTTAAATTCATCATCTTTAACTTTTTCTGACACATAAGAAATAGCATCCATTCCCATAGTTGCACCTTTATTAACTTCGTCTAAAATATTTAAATTTTGATTTTCCATACTAACCTCCATATATACTAAAATTTATTTAATATTAGTATGTACCAAAAATGTATATTTTATTAGTTGTTTCATAAAATTGAAAATGAGGAGGGAAATGATGATGGAACAATTTAAAATTTATCTAAAATCAATTTTAGTTCCAGTACTTGTAGGAGCAATTGTTGGATTTATAATAATGCCATTTATGGATTATCAATCTTTGCAAAAACCTTTTTTAGCACCACCAGGTATTGTATTTCCAATTGTGTGGACTTTTTTATACATATTGATGGGAGTATCTTATGGGATACTAAAAAGCAAAAATTTGACAAATTCAGAAGTAAGTGGAATTTATTATTTACAGTTGGTAATTAATGCTTTATGGAGTATTTTCTTTTTTGTTTTCAAATGGAGATTCTTTTCTTTTATATGGATTGTACTACTTGCAATTAGTGTTTTCATTATGATAACAAGATTTTATGAAAAAGATAAAATAGCTGGATTGCTTCAAATTCCATATTTTCTATGGGTATTATTTGCAACTTATTTGAATTTATCTATTTATTTGTTAAATCAATAAAATATATTTGAAAATTTAATATATAATGTTATAATAAAATATATAAAAAATTTTGGAGTGATAAATATGAAAAAAATATATATAATATTAACACATACAGGAACAGTTTTATCAAAAATTATAAAAACATTCACAAGAGATGAATTTTCTCACAGTTCCATTTCTTTAGATAAAAATTTAAAGCAAATGTATAGTTTTGGAAGATTAAATCCATATAATGCTTTCATTGGTGGGTTTGTGCATGAATATATTGATGATGGAACATTTAAAAGATTTTCAAATACTGTAGCAAAAGTATATTCTTTGGATGTTACAGAAGAACAGTATGAAAAAGTAAAAAACAATATTGAAAAAATTCAAAAGGAAAAGAAAAATTATCAATTCAATACAATAGGATTATTTGCAGCAGGATTTAATAAAAAAATTCAAAAAGAAAAATCATTTTATTGTGCAGAATTTGTAAAACATGTAATGGAAAATAGTAATATAAATATACAATTGCCAGAAGCAATAAAACCAGAAGATTTTAAAAAAATACCAGGGCTAAAAGAGATATATGATGGTTTTTTAAGAAATTATAAAGTTATTGTATAAAAAGCATATTTAGAATATGCTTTTATTTTGTGTCATTTTTGAATAAAAAGTCATATTATGTAGTAAAAGGAGGAAACAAAATGTTTAGAAGAAAATGTTATTGTATGAACAACAGTTATAAAAATAATTCATGTGACTTACAAAATGACATTATAGAAAATGAATGTAATAATGTAAGTTCTTATGAAGATTATCAAGATGCTTGCGATTGTGGTTTTGATGAAGAATATAGTGTATTTCCAGAAAATCCAATGTTAGCACAAAGTTATGTTCCATTTCAATATATGGATAAGACATTTAGACCAAATGTTGGTTTGAAAATGGGAACAATATTTCCAGAGTTAGTTAGCCCTTATGTTCCTTGCCAATCTATGGAAGAAATGGAATATTTAAGAAATAGTAATGAAATAGGGAAGGGGTGTAATAAATGTTCGTAGAAGAAAATAGAAATTGCGGTTGTGGATGTGGCTATACAAATGACACAGAAGACATAACTCCATTGTCAAATAATTATAACAATAATGGATGTGGATGTGATCCAGAAAGAACTGTAGATTGTGATATGAGAAGAGAAATGATGGATCAAATTAGAAGTTATGATTTTGCTATTGTTGAATTAGCATTGTATTTAGATACTCATCCAGAAGATCAAAGAGCATTGTGTTTGCACAAAAAATATTGCAAGCAATTAAAAGAGCTAAAAGATAAATACCAAAAAGTATATGGACCTCTTACCATTAATTACCCTTGCAATAAGTGGAGATGGCTTGAGATGCCATGGCCATGGGAAAGGGGGAATTATTAATGTGGACTTATAATAAAACATTACAATATCCAATTAATATAAAATGTACAGATCCTCGTTTAGCTAAAGTGATTATTTCTCAATATGGAGGACCAGATGGGGAGTTGGCCGCTTCTTTAAGATATCTTTCTCAAAGATTTGGTATGCCAGATCAAAAATCAAAAGCTGTTTTGAATGATATTGGTACAGAAGAATGAGTCCCGTAAGGTTATCATTGATTATGGGATACAACTCGAACAATATTACAAAAATATTACAAAAATATTAAATTTATATTAAATTTTATCGAAAAATATTGAAATATGGAAAATATATATTATTATATAAGTGGGTTAAAATATAAATTGTAATAGGAGAGAAAAAACTAATGAACTTTTGGTACTTTAAATCACAAATAATCTGTTTTCTGTTTCTTATATACATTACTTATTGCTATATTCATAATCATTCCAAAAAAGATAAACAAAGATCTAGAGCATATTTATTACTATTAATAACAGCATTTATAAATTTGGGGTTAGATATAGCAACAGTATATACCGTAAATCATTTAGAAACAGTAAATAGTACATTAAATATGATATTACATTTATTATTTATTATCAGCATACCAACAATGATGATGTTTCTATTTCAATATATTACGCTACTCTGTGGTCTAAAGATAAAAAAAGTAATATTATATTTACCATATGTTGTAGGAATATTTATTGCAACTGCAACTATATCGAAACTCGAATATCGTATTGGAAGTTTTACAAACTATTCTATGGGATATTCTGCCTATGCACTTTATGGGGTAGGATATGCATATTTTGTTTTTAGTATAGCCGTTTTTGTAAAAAGAAAGATGTTTATTACAAGAAGAAATCAGCAAATATTGCTGGCTGCAAATATACTAGTGTTTATGACACTTATTATACAGACTATTTTTCCAGAAATTTTAATTACTTGTTTTATTCCAACTTTTATGCTTCTTGTACTATATCAAAGTATGGAAAATGGAATTGATGAAAATAAAGATAAACAACAAAGAGCAATGATACACGCACTTGCTGATATAGTGGAAAGTAGAGATAATAACACAGGCGGACACGTTAAACGAACATCGAAATATGTAGAATTACTAGCACAAGAATTAAGAAAAGAAAAGCCATATAATAACATATTAACACAAGATTACATTGATGCTTTGATTTTAGCAGCACCGATGCACGATATTGGAAAAGTTGCAATACCAGATAAAATACTTCAAAAACCAGATAAACTTACAGATGAAGAATATGAAATCATGAAAACACATACAACAGAAGGAGCAAGGCTAATTGAACAATCACTAAAAATTGAAAATGAGTTTTGCAAAAAAATGATATATGAAGTAGTGCATTATCATCACGAAAAATGGAATGGAAAAGGATACCCAACAGGAAAAAAAGAACAAGAAATTCCATTAGGAGCAAGAATTATGGCAGTAGCAGATGTATTTGATGCAGTTTCGCAAAGTAGATGTTATAGAGAGGCAATGTCTTTAGATGAATCATTTGAAATTATAAGAAAAGGAATAGGAACAGACTTTGATCCAATTGTTGCAAAATGTTTTTTGAACAATAAAGACGCTGTAACAAAAATCTATAATGATTTACATATATAAATAAAGAATTACACAAAAAATTAAAAAAATATACAAGATAGGAGAAAAATATTATGAAGATTAATAAAAAAATTATAATAATTGTTTTAATTGCATTATTATTTTTAGCTATACTTACAATAAGTAATAAAAGTTATGGAGCATCATTTACATTGCAAGATATAGCAGATAAATTTAATAGCTCACAAGCAGTAGCAAATCACGCAAAATCTAATTTTATTATTAAAGCTGAATGTACAGATAATACTTTAACCACAACAATAACATATGTAGATAATGAAGAAACAAAAACATTTTCAGATGTATATACTTTAAATGATAACATTTTAACGAGTACATCAAATGAAGATGCAAAACAAGAATACCAATCCGAGCTTGAGAAAATTACTTTTAAAATTCTTTTAAATGCAGTTCAACAATTGCACGGATACCAAGATGGACAAATATATCCTACTTTAGAGAGCAAAGGGTTAGATGCTTGGAATTTAGAAAGTGATGGATTTTCATATTCTGAGGAGGATGAGATAGTAAAAATAAACATAGAAAAAAAATTGAATTTAAAAACTTTTTCAAATACATATTTTGAAAAATCTGATTTTGGGACGAGTGCCTTGCATGTAAACGATAAGTATCGTTGGATGATTGAAGATGGAGTCTTGGTTATGGTTGGTAATGAACCAGATTATGGAGATGTATATAAGTCTATTTTAAACTATCTTGAATTTTTGATAGAATATAACATAGCCTTAGATGGCGAGACGACGTTTTTTATGGATGCGGTAAATTACTTTAAGGATAATTTTAATGAAAATACAATAAAATCCTCAAAAGAAGTTAAAGGTATAAAATATGTGGTACGTAAGGTTAAAGAATTAAATATGGAGCAGTATACTGTGGCTTCGTGTTTTAGAGGGGATGTTTATGGAGAAACTACAATAATAGAGCTACATATAGATAAAAATGAGGTTGAAGAAGCAATAGGGGATTACCCAGTATATGCACCAGAACACGGATACGATCCAGACGATGATAATTTTATTCCAGCACCAAATGATACTGTTTATATTCCGGAAAATCCGAGTGAAAAGGATGATGAATTACCAAAAACAGGCGAAGAAACAAATAGATTTGCTGTATGGCTTTCTACAGCTGTTGTTCTTGGTATAGTATGGCTTGGCTCTATGTTACTAATTGACCGTGAGAAGAAAAAGATGTCAAAAAGATAAATACATCATAAAAAGGAGCAAACATAATGAATGGAGATAAGAAACTAATATATTTTCTAGTCGCTTTAATAATCTTGTTTGCTATCATATTGCTTGTAAAAATTAAAACAACACCAAAATATGATCCTAAAATATATGAAGAAATATATAGTGAATATGAAGAAATTTTTGGAGAGGAAAATACTGAACGAGAAGATAATAGAAATAGCATACAAAACATACAGATAGATAGTAGTATTACAGTAAAAAGCAATAAAGAAAAAGGAAATGTAATTGGAAAAATCTTAATTCCACAAGTAGAAATAAAATGTCCAATTATAAAAGAAACAACGACAGAATTTTTAGAGGTAGCACCAACGAAGTATTGTGGACCAGAAGTAAATGAAATACGGAAATTTAGTTGTAGTAGGACATAATTATAAAAGCGGAAAATTTTTTGGAAAATTAAAAAAATTAACAAAAGGAGACAATATATTTGTTACATCAATTGACGGAAATGTACGAATGTATAAAGTATATGATAAGTACATAATTGACGCAACAGATATGAGGTGTACAAATCAAGAAACTAATGGACAAATTGAATTAACATTAATTACATGTGCAGACGATAATACAAAAAGATTAGTATTAAAATGTAGAGCAGTAGCATCATAAAAAAATAAAAGTAAAATTTAAGATAAGCATTATACTATCATAATGCTTATTTTTGTATTCAATTATATTTTAGCAAGCTTAGGATATATATGTAATTCAAAATTGGTTGGGTCAGAATCCTTTTTTATAGCCTTTTCAGTCTTTAAATAAGTAACTTTAGCAATAATACTTTTCAATAGAATATTTTTATCTCTTGCTGTTTCTAGTTTATAGTATAAATCTATAACGTTTTCTAATTTAGGTAGCATCGTTTCTTTTTCATCTTGTATTTGAGTTTTTTTTGATAAAATTTTATCATATTCTTGTAATTTATTTTCTAAGCTTTCAATATTCTCTTTAATAACTTTTGAACGATGTATGAACTCATCTTTATTATAAATATCATTTTCTAAAAAGTCAAAGATTTTATTTAATTTAGCATTTTCTTTTTTCAAATCTTTTTTAATTGTAGCAATGGATTTTTCAATTAGCTTATTATTAGTAGAATTTGAAGTGTCCTTAATTTTATAATCTACTTTATAATTTTTAATCCATATTTGTAATGCTTCGATGACTTTATTTTCTACAATATAAAGTTTGGAGCTGATGTTATCACATTTAGGATTAGAACACATAAGAGTTGCAGACTTGTTAGTTTTATTATAAGGTCTCCTTTGCAAAGGATTACCACATTTTTCGCAAAATACTAATCCTACTAATGGATTTTGAATTTGATTTTTATGTTTTACTTTAGGTGTATTTTGTTTTCTTTTTTCTTGAACTAAATTCCAAGTTTTATTATCAATAATAGGTTCATGTAATCCATCATAAATTAAATAATCTTGATTACGAGGTCTAGAAATGATAATATGTCCATTTTCCGTTTTCTTTTTTTGTTTTCTTCTATTCCATGTTAATTTTCCAATATATGTAGGGTTTGAAAGTATATCTTTAACCGAAGAAATAGACCATTCATCAGAAATTCTAGGTTTTAAGCTCATATTATTTAACTGTTTTACAACTGAATTAATGGTATTATTTTTAAAAGTATATAGTCTAAAAATTTCTTTAACAATAGGAGCTTCATTTTTGTTTATAGATAGGGTATAGCCTTTGGAATCTTTTAATTTAACTCTATCATAACCGAAAGGAGCAATATTCCCTACAAATTTACCTTCTTGAACTGAAATTTCACGTCCTCTTTGTAGACGCCTATTGATTGTCTTGTATTCTCTTCTAGACATAAATAAACCAAACTCAAAATATTCTTCATCAAATTCATTATCTGGATCATAGGTTTTTATAGGTGTAATAATCTTTGTATGAGAGTATTTAAAAGCTTTAGAAACTCTGCCTTGATCTGCTGTATCTCCACGTGCTAACCTTTCTACTTCAACAACTAAAATGCCAGTCCATTTTTCGTTTTCAACATCTTTTAAAAGTTTTTGCATTTCTTTTCTTTCGCTAATAGTTTCACCACTTACAACTTCTCTATAAATTTTTGAAATATGTAAATTTTTCTTTTCAGCTAATGTAGTTAAAATCTTTTCATGTCTTGCTAAAGTTTCGCCTTCACCATATTTTTCTGCTTCAATATCTTCTCTTGATTTTCTTAAATATATTGCATATGTGCCAACCTCTTGCACATTTCCTCCTTTCCTTGTAATTTGTTTTTTGCTTATAAACATTATATAAGAATATTTGACAGATTACAATAAAATGGAAGTTTGTATTAAATTAATAATAATGTTATCTATATATTCTTTTTGAGTAACAGTATCTGCTATAATACAATCATCATAAAATTTTATTTTTGTATTTTCAATAGTATATTCTTCTATTAACATTTAAATCGCCTCTTCTTAAAATTTATGAGAAAAGCACAAAAAAATACCCAAGACAAGTTGTTTTGAGCAAATTTATATTTTACTATAATAATATTATTCACAGCCAATATCCCTAAATTTTTTAATTGACAACATCATGGTACAGAAGAATTGGCACACTTAGAAATGGTAGGAACAATTGTGCATCAATTGACAGAAGGAGCATCTATTGAAGAAATAGAAAAAGCAGGTTTAGCTCCATATTATACAGATCATGGTTTAGATGTATATCCATCATCAGCAGCTGGAGTTCCATTTACAGCAGCATAAGATGCAGTATTGTTAAGGAAAACAATAAATCAATTTTGTATTCCTTTATCTTTAAAAAAATATTTAAATTTAATTGACAAAAGAACGAATGTTTGATAAAATATGACAAGTAAGAAATGAGGTGGTGGCTAATATGGATAGTAAATTAATTGGAAATGAAAATGATATTATATTTTATACTGATGAAGATGGCAATACTAAAATACAAGTAATATTACAGAATGAAGATGTTTGGCTGAATACACAAGCTATTGCTAATTTATTTGATGTACAAAGACCAGCTATTACTAAACATATTAATAACATATATTTGGAGCAAGAACTTGAAGAGAAAAGCACATGTTCCAAAATGGAACATATGGGTAATATGGGAAATCAAAAATATGAAACAAAATATTATAATTTAGATATGATTATTTCTATTGGATATAGAGTAAATTCAAAAAAAGCAGTAAAATTTAGACAATGGGCTAGTAAAGTAATTAAAGAATATATTATAAAAGGTTTTGTTTTAGATGATGAAAGATTTTTAAAAGGCGGAAAAGTAAATCAGCAATATTTTGATGAATTATTAGAAAGAATTAAAGTAATTCGTACAAGCGAAAGAATGGCATATCAAAAAATAACTGATTTGTTTATTGCAACCTCTGTTGATTATGATAAAAAATCTGAAGAAGCAAATACGTTTTTTAAAATTATTCAAAACAAATTACATTATGCAATAACAAGTCATACTGCAGCTGAACTAATTTATGAACGAGCAGATTCAGAAAAAGAAAATATGGGATTAACAACTTGGAAAGAAGCACCAGAAGGAATGATATATAAATATGATGTTAGCATTGCAAAAAATTACTTAAATGAAACAGAGTTAAGAAAACTAAATAATTTAACAAATCTATTTTTAGACTATGCAGAATCAATGGCTGAAGATAATCAAGTAATGACAATGAAAGATTGGATAAGTGAAACAGATAATTTATTAAAATTTAGAAAAAAAGAAATATTGCAAAATTCTGGAAAAATTTCGCATAGACAAGCGGTTGAAAAAGCAGAAAATGAATACGAAAAATA
>CANQTZ010000042.1 GCA_947626865.1 uncultured Clostridia bacterium | reverse complement strand
TTATGAGAGCTTTAAAACCAGAAGATCATGCCGTTGTTTGTAATGCTACTGGATGTATGGAGGTTTCTACCTTTATTTATCCTTACACAGCTTGGACAGACTCTTTTATTCATACTGCTTTTGAGTGTGCTGGTGCTACTTTATCTGGTGCAGAAGCAGCTTATGTTTCTATGAAAAAACAAGGAAAACTTCCAAAAGATGGTGAAACCAAATTTATTGCTTTTGGTGGTGATGGTGGAACTTATGATATCGGATTGCAAAGTTTGTCTGGTGCTATGGAACGTGGTCATGACATGGTTTATGTATGCTATGATAATGGGGCTTATATGAATACTGGTATTCAACGTTCTTCTGCTACTCCAAAATTTGCAGATACAACAACATCTCCAGCAGGAAAAGTTATTCCTGGAAAAATGCAATCTAGAAAAGATTTAGCTAAAATCATGGCTTCACATCATCTACCTTATGTTGGTCAAACTATTGCTTATATGAATTTTAAAGATTTATATGAAAAAGCTGAAAAAGCCATTTATACAAAGGGTCCTGCATTTTTAAATGTTATGGCTCCATGCCCTAGAGGTTGGGGATATCCAACAGATAATTTAATGCAAATTAATAAACTTGCTGTTGAAACTTGCTATTGGCCTTTGTATGAAGTAGTTGATGGCGTTTATAAGATTACTTATAAACCTGCTAAAAAATTACCAATTGAAGAATTTTTAAGACCTCAAAAGAGATTTAAACATATGTTTAATCCAGGAAATGAATGGATGATTGAAGAATTCCAAAAAGAAGTTGATGCAAGGTGGCAAGAATTGTTAGATTTAGAAGAAATTACTAATAAAAATTAAATACAACCTTATAAATTGATTGAAAGATACAGCTTTACTATATAGCCGTATCTTTCTTTTTAAGTGCCATTCTCGGTATTAAAAATAAAGCACCTACTATAATTGGCAAATAGAACGTATATAATCTCCAAAACAAAATTGACATATTTATAGTTCCATATTTAAAAATGGAATTAAATAATAAATAAAATCCTCCTTCTGCCCCAAGTCCCGAGCCAGGTGTTGGAATAAATGTCATTATAAGCAATAAAAATGCTTGCAATGGTATAATTTGTGAAAAACTCACACCTGAATTTCCAAAAGCACGATACACCATATACGTAATAGAATAATAAGCAAAAGTCTGCACTACAGCTACTATAAACATCTTACCTACCATTTTCTTTTCTGACTTCATATATAAAAATTGTTCCTTAAAATTATCTATACTTCTATCTAAATTTTCTATCACTTTTTCTGGATTTTTTAATATATGGATTTTACCTAAAAAATGAATAATTGGCGTTGTAAAAAAAGTAATCATTTTCTTTTTTATTCCTGCTAAAATAACCACCACAATTGCTATAATATTAACAATAAATCCAACTACAACAATCCAAACATAGTCTTTCATTAGATTTGCAAAAAAAGAAATTTCAAATAAAACTACTACAATAGTTGAAACAATTAAAGCTGTTTGAGTAATAATAAATTTCATTGCCATAGCTGATAAAGAATTGCTAACCCTTACCCCATTTTTAGTTAATTCATACGCTTGCATTGGTTGTCCTCCTGTAGAAAATGGTGTAATATTACTAAATAATAACCCTATCATTGCTACCTGAAAAGAATTTGTAAAAGTTTGACTTGAATCCATCTTCTTTAAAGGAATATACAAATTTGTGGCTTCACAAAGCCAATGAATTAACAAGCAAACAAGTCCTGCTAACACCCATCTATAATCAACTTGCTCAAGTAATTTCAAAATGTTATCCATTCCATCAACTTTAAGCATATAAATAAATAATCCTACAAAAATCACAACAATTAAGGCAAAATTAAACACTATCACTTTTTTATTGGTTGGTTTTACTTCCTGTTCTAGCTGTTCAACCTCTATCATACTTTTTTGTTCCATGCCATCTTCTTCCCCCTATTTCTCGCAGATTTGTAAAAAGCCCTCAAATTATAAATTTTAGGGCTTAGTAATATGTTTATTTTTAATCTTCTACTGGTGCATCTACTGGACAAACCCCTGCACATGTACCACAACCAATACAAGCAGATTGATCAATTTCAAATCTTTCGCTTCCTTTTGTTATACATTCCACTGGACATTCTACTGAACATGCACCACATGAAATACATTTGTCTGTAATTTTGTATGCCATTTTTTTCACCTCCTAAAAACTACATTTCTATAATAAATATAGTTTTCTACTCTTCATTATCTTGTTCTACTACATCCTTTATTATCTTTATATCTTTAGCATCATATTTTTTATATAAATATCCTTCGCCTTCACTATCTTTCATTTTTACTCTAACACTTTCTTTTAAAGTTTCTACTGCATCCACTTCCCCTTGCCCATCTTGTGTTTTAACAATAGCACCTATATGAGGAAGTCTTTTTAATTTTTCTTCATATACATCGTTTTCATATTTTAAACAGCACATCAACCTTCCACAATTTCCTGATATTTTAGAAGGATTTAATGAAATATTTTGTTCTTTTGCCATTTTTATTGATACTGTCTCAAAATCGCTCAAAAATGAACAACAACAAAGTTCTCTTCCACAAACTCCATTTCCGCCAATTCTTTTTACCTCGTCTCTTACACCAATTTGTCTTAATTCAATACGCATTTTATATATTGCTGCTAAATCTCTTACTAATTCTCTAAAATCAATCCTTCCATCTGCTGTAAAATAGAAGAGAATTTTACTATTATCAAATTTAAATTCCACATCTGTTAGTGTCATATCCAATTTATGCTCTTTAATCTTTTTTATACAAATATCAAAGGCTTCCTTTTCTTTTCTTCTACATTCTTCATATTGCTTATGATCTTTGTAATTAGCAATCCTTATAACTTTTTTTAATGGTGCAACTACTTTCTCATCCTCAATTAGACGATTTGGAATCATAACTTCGCCATATTCTTCTCCCTGTGTTGTTTCAACAATAACTTTATCACCTTTTCTGACTTTTATATCTTTAGGATTAAAAAAATATATTTTGCCTAGTTTTTTAAATCTAACTCCTATTATATTCTTCAAATTTGATTTCCTTCCTTCCACATATTAAATATTAAATCATCTATACACATATCATAATTAGCATTTTGCTTTAATCTTTTCTTAGTGTTTTCCACAATTTCAATTCCTTTTGTATACAAATAATTTTGTTTTGCATGATTTAATAAAACTATATTCATATATTCAAGCATCTCAAAAATTTCTTCTTTAGCCTTATATAAGGGTTCTGCTAATTTTATTATTTCTAATAAATCCTTTTGCATTAAATTACTTACAATTTCATCTATATTTCTATATGTTTCTTGCTTATCCTTTAATAAAATAGCTTTCCCAATACTTCCTTGAAACATAAGTAAATTTTCTTGTGTCAGGTTTTGCATACCGTAATTTTCTTCCATATACTGCTTAATTTGTTCTTGCTCAAGTGGTTGGAAATGAAGTATTAAACATCTTGATTTTATAGTAGGCAAAAATGCATTTTCTTGGCTTCCTATCAAAATAATAACAGCAAACTCTGGTGGTTCTTCTAAAGTTTTTAGTAAACAATTTTGTGCTTCTTGAGTCATTGTATCGGCATCATTTATAATATAAACTTTTTTATTTGATATTATTGGCTTTTCTGGTATTTTACTTTGTAAAAAACGAATTTGTTCTATTTTTATATGATTACCATCAGGCTCTATTTGCATAAAATCTGGATGATTATTATCTTCAAAATCTGAACCCAAAACCTTTTTAGCAAACTCTTTTGCCAACAAATTTTTGCCTATTCCTTGAATACCTACAAATAAATAACTATGTGAAATTTTGTTACCTTTAATTGATTTTTCCAATGCTTCCTTTATTTGATTATTTCCAATAACTTTTTCAAACATCCTCTTCCCTCTTTGTTAATCTACTTTTCCCCACTTACTAATAGGCCATATTCTAATAGAAACTGTACTTTCAATTTTTTCTAGTGGAATACATCCAAAAGCTCTACAATCGGTACTATGACTTCTATTATCTCCCATAGCAAATACACAATTTTCAGGTACCGTAAACTTGTCAAACCCTTCACTTGCATCTGTTACAATTCCATGTTGCAGATATGGTTCTTCTAAGACTTCATCATTAATATATACTTTTCCATCTTTAATTTCTACTTGCTCATTTGGTAATGCAATAACTCTTTTTATATAACTTCTTTTACCTATTTCTAAAAAATTATTAACAAACCACTGAAACGCATTTTTTTCTTCATATTTAGCAATTGGATTATTAAGATCAACTTCAGAAGCTGCATATGTTACTTTTGCTGGCTCTTCAAATGTTATAATTTGCCCTCGTTTTGGTAACGTCTTAGTTGTTCTTCCCCACCTATTTAACCACAATCTTTCATCTTGTATTAAAGTTGGATTCATAGACACTTGCTTTACAATGGTTGGTGTCCCTATAAAATAACGGAACAACATTGCTAGCACCAATGCAATAACAACACAATAAACCCATTCTAAAATTTCTTTTGTTTTTTCACTCACTTAACCTCGCCTCTATCTTTCTAAATTTTTGTACCACTCTATTATACATTAATTTTTCTAACTAATCAAGCACTAATTTCATTGTTTTGTTGGGATTTTTATTACTACTTCTGTACCTTGTCCAACAACGCTTTTTATATCTATACTTCCGCCATTTTTGTCTAAAATTTCTTTTGCTATAGACAGTCCGAAGCCCTGTTCCTCCCATTTCTCTTGTTCTTGCTTTATCTACTCGGTAAAATCTTTCAAATATTCGGTTTAAATCTTCTTCTGGAATACCAATTCCATTGTCAAATATTTTTATATAGGCATCATTATAAACAAATCCTACATATATTTTTATTTCTCCATTTTCTTTTGTGTATTTTATACTGTTTGTTAATATATTCAATACAACTCTTTCTATATCATATTTGTCAGCATAAACTGGCGGAACATCTGCTGTTACAAAGCAATTTACTGTGTGATTTTTCTTTTTTATTTCGATTGCTAACTTGTCCTGACATTTTTTTACTAGGTCTCCTAAGTCAAATGCTTCTTTCTGAACTAATTTTTTATTGTTGTCAAAACGAGATAAAGTTAACAAATCTGTAACTAATTTTGCCATTCTTCTTGCTTCTGTAGCAATAACATTTAAAAATTTTTCTTGTGTTTCTTTATCATATTCTCCTTCTAATAATGTATCTGCATACCCCATAATAGAAGTTATTGGGGTTTTTAATTCATGTGATACATCTGCAACAAATTCTTTTTGCATTGTATCTAATTTTACATGTTCTGTAATGTCTTGTATTACTGCAATAACGCCATTTGGTCTATCTACTTCGTCTTTAAATGGTGCAAATCGTACATTTACATAGTTATCTTCTACTTGTACTCTCTGTTCTGTTGAAGTCCAATTTTCTAGGTAAATTATTTTTTCCATATTTATATCTAATTTAAATTTTTCAAATATGTCTTCAAATGTATTATCTTCTGGTCTAATACTTAAAAACTTTTTGGCAGCAGGATTAATTAATATAATTTCTCCTTCTCTGTTAAAAGCAATTATTCCATCTGTCATGTGCAATAAAATTGTTTCTATCTGATTTTTTTGAGTTGAAACATCACTTAATTTTTCCTTTTCTTGAGTTATTTTTTCTGCACTTTTTATTAATTTATTAATTGGATAAATGACAAATTTCGACAAAAATAATGCAACTAATACACCTATCACAAAAAAAACAAATAAAGCAATTGCCGAAACATATATAGTTTTTGTTTGAATTTCTTGTACTAAAGCAATTTGGTCTTGTGGCATTTGTTGTTTTAAAACATCCAACGAATGCCAAAAAAACATTCCAAATCCACCGAATTAAAATTATGCTAATTAATAAAAATGCTAGTATAATTTTATTAAATTGTATGCTTTTTAACATCCTCTTACCTCTTTCTGCTATCTTACACCAATTTTTTTATTTCCTCATAAATTTTATCTTCTACATTTTTCGTTGCAATTTCAAAAGCTTTCTCTCCCATCTGCTTCATTTGTTTTGGATCTAATATAATTTCTTCAATAGTATGGTTTAATTTTTCGCCTGTTAATTCATCATTTAATATAATTTTAGCTGCTCCTCTACTTTCCAAAACCTTTGCATTATAAAATTGATGATTATGGCTAACATTTGGCAATGGAATTAATATAGAAGGCTTTGCTAAATTAGAAATTTCCGTTATTGTCATTGCACCACTTCTACCTATAATAACATCTGCCACATTCATAAATTCTTCCATTTTATAAATATAAGGATGTATTTTTACACCTTCTATTTGATTTATACTTATATTACAATTTTCTAATTTTCCTTTTACCTCATCATATTGTTTAGGTCCAGTTGCCCATACTATTTGATAATTTTTATTTCTTTTTTTCTGTATAATTTCTATTATAGACTCATTTATTTTCTGTGCTCCTTGACTTCCTCCTGACACTAAAATAATAGGTTTTATTTCCTTTAAGCCCATTTCTTTTATAATTTGATTTCTTTCATTAATTCCATATTCTTTTTTCTTAATCTTGACTGGCGTTCCTGTATACACTATATTATTTGCTTTTTTTATTCTTCCTACAGCTTCCTGAAACGAAACCAAAATAGTATTTGTTTGTTTTGCCAATACTTTTACTGCTTTTCCCGGAAAAGCATTACTTTCATGCAACATTGTTGGAATTTTTAATTTGTGGGCAGAAGAAATTACTGCTCCACAAATATAACCTCCCATCCCTATTACAATATCTGGCTTAAACTCTTGTATAATCTTCTTTGCTTGACTATATCCCTGTAGTGTTTTACACATTTTCTTTATATTATCAACAGAAATCTTTTTACTAAAACCGATATGCTTCTATTGTTTTCAATTGATACCCTGCTCTTGGAACTAAATCATTTTCTATTCCTCTAGTAGTTCCAATAAAAATGATTTCCGAATCCTTTTCTTCTTGTTTTATTTTGTTAGCAATAGCTATTCCTGGATTGATATGTCCACCTGTTCCTGCTGCTGAAATAATTACCTTCATCTTTCTCTCCTTTGTTTTATTAATATTTTATATAACTATGCTTTTGCACTTGCTCTTGAGATATTGAGCAAAATTCCCATTTCACACAATAAAATAAATAACGCTGTTCCTCCGATAGCTGAAAAACGGTAAAGGCATTCCTGTTGCTGGCATAGAAGATGTTACAACTGCTACATTTATAATAACTTGTATTCCTACTAATGCTGTTATTCCAATAGCTACTAAACTACCAAACATATCTGGTGCTCTCATTGCAATTAATATTCCTCGCCATATAAAGATTGCAAATAAAATTAAAACAACAGCACACCCTATAAAGCCTAATTCTTCTCCTAAAATTGAGAAAATGAAATCATTATGTGGCTCTGGTATGTATAAAAATTTTTGTTTACTTTCTCCTAGCCCTGCTCCAAATAATCCTCCTGAACCAATAGCATATAAACTTTGTATAACTTGCCATCCTGTATCTGTTGCATCTTTCCACGGATCTAAAAACGTAACAACCCTTTGCAAACGATAAGGTGAAAAGGCAATTAATGCTATTAATGCTGGGATTCCAAATGCCCCACCAGTGGCTAAAAATTGCCAGAACTTACATCCAGCCATTATCATCATAATAGAACAAATTCCTATAATAACAACTGATGCACTAAAGTGTGGCTGTAACAATAAAAGTCCTATAATTGGTGCTAACATACATATATGTTTTATAAAACCTTTTCCATAACTGCCCAACTCATCTCTATTTTTCATTAAAATTCCTGCATAAAAAATAATCATTAATAACTTTACTATTTCAGATGGCTGAAATGATAATGTTTCTGTAACATATATCCATCTTTTGGCACCATTTACTTCTTTTCCTGCAATCAATACTAATGCTAATAAAATCAAAGCAAGCCACCAAGCATGCTTATAGAATTTTTGGTAAAATCTATAATCTATTTTTGATATAAATAACATTGCTACAATTCCTAAAATTGCAAATATCAACTGTTTTGAAAAATATGAATAACTATCTCCACTTTCTGCAAGTGCTGATGGCGAGCTAGCAGACAATACCATAATTAAGCCAGTAGAAAGTAATAACAATATAGTAATTAGCAAGGTAAAGTCAATTGGATTATTTAAAAAACTTGAAAAACTTTTTTCTTTTTTCTTTTTTGCCATTACATCCTTTTCCTCCTTCTAAATAATTTTTATTCCTATAACACACAATACCAAAGTTATTAAACTAAATATAATAACAACTTTATTTTCTTTCCACCCTGTTAATTCAAAGTGATGATGTAATGGCGCCATTTTGAAAAATCTTTTCCCCGTTTTTTTATAATATCCTACCTGTATAATAACAGAAATTGTTTCTAAAACTGGTATTAAAGCTATTACCAACAATAGTAATGGCATTTTTATATAAAGTGCTATGGCAGATATCACACCACCTAAAAGCAAAGAACCTGTATCCCCCATAAATACCTTTGCCGGATGCAGATTAAACATTAAAAATCCAAGTACTGTTCCTATTACAATACTTCCAAATATAGATACTTCCTGAATGCCTAAAATCATTCCAATTACCGTTAAAGCTGTAATAATAATTGCCGATACACTAGAAGAAAGTCCATCTATTCCATCTGTTAAATTGATTGCATTAGTTGTTCCTAAAATTACTAAAATAGCAAATGGAATATAAAAATAAACCGGTATATCAATATATATTTTTAATATAGGAATATATGTCTGTGTTCCAGAATCAAATCCTTGCAATAAATAAACAACATATATAACTGAAATAATTAATAAGCCTAACATTTTATAGCTTGGTTTCAAACCTTTTGTATTATGTAACACTAATTTTGTAAAATCATCAATAAAGCCAATAATCCCAAACCCAATTGTCAATACTAGCATCGGTATGAGTCGATTGGCAATATCGCTATCTCCTTGCATTATTAAATAAATATAAACACCTGTTACCACTAAAATCATAGCGATAATCATAATAATTCCACCCATTGTTGGGGTTCCCTGTTTTTTTAAATGTGACTGTGGTCCATCATCTCTTTCTATTTGCCCTACTTTTAATTTTTTCAATATTGGTATAATAACTAACCCTAATATAACTGCCGTTATAAATGCTATGACTAACATGCTTGTTTCTATTCTCATTTTACCAAACCTTTCCACAAGTGTATAAAGTAATGCAGAGCCTTTTTATATTAATTATTTTCATCTAATTCTTGTATAATATCATTTACAATAATCCTTTCATCATAAGGATATTTTACTCCATTAATTTCTTGGTAAGGCTCATGTCCTTTACCTGCAAGCACTATGATGTCTCTTTTATTTGCCATTTTGATTGCCTGCTTAATGGCTTTTGTTCTGTCTACTATTACTTTATATTTTCCTTTTGTTTTTTTAATTCCTTCTTCAATTTGCTTTACAATTTTTTCTGGTTCTTCTGTTCTTGGATTGTCAGAAGTAATAAAAGTGAAATCTGCAATTCTTCCTGAAATTTCTCCCATTATTGGTCTTTTTCCAGTATCTCTATCTCCTCCACAACCAAATACACATATCACATTTCCTCTTGTATAGCTTTTTACTGCCTGTAATATGTTTTGCAAACTTTCTGGAGAATGAGCATAATCTATCATTATTGGTAATTCTCTTTTATTTGTTACCATTTCTGACCTTCCTGGTACTCTAACTTCTAATAAAGCTTCTTTTATAATTTCTGATGATATGCCAAATTTTTGTGCAACACAAATAGCCGCTAATGAATTATATACACTAAACCTACCTGGTATTCCTGTTTTTACTCTTTCATTTCTATCAGTTAGCCTAACTTTAAAATCCACATAAGAATTTGTAATTGTAACATCTTTTGCTAAAACATTTGCAAAATTATCTATTCCATAAGTTGTAATATTATTATCTGGAAACATTTTTACTATTTTAGTTCCATATAAATCGTCTGTATTTACAATGCCTGTTTTACACATTTCAAATAATTTTGCTTTAGATTGGAAGTAATCTTCCATATCTGGATGTTCTGTTGGGCTAATATGATCTTCTGAAAAGTTTGTAAATAAAACTATATCAAATTCGCAATTATCCACTCTATGTAATTTTAGGCTTTGTGAAGAAACTTCCATAACTACTACTTCTATTCCTTCTTCCACCATATTTGCAAATTCTCTTTGTAGTTCTATACTCTCTGGAGTTGTTCTATCGCTATCTTTGATTTTTTTACCATTTCTATAGGTTGCAATTGTTCCAATTAGTCCTACTTTTTTTCCTGCTTTTTCTAAAATTTCTTTTATCATAAAGGTTGTTGTTGTTTTTCCTTTTGTTCCTGTAACACCAATTAATTTGAATTTTCTAGATGGATTTCCATAAAAGTTAGAAGAACAATTAGCTAATGCTTTTCTTGTGTCTTTTGCCATTATAACAGTTATTTCTTCTGGTATGTGATATGCTTTTAAATCGCATCCTTCTTGTACCATAACTGCTTTTGCACCATTTTTGATTGCATCTTCGATGTAGTTATGCCCATCTACTGCAAATCCTTTGATTGCAATAAATAGGTAGTCTTTTTCTACCTTTCGTGAATTGTTTTCAATTCCTTTTATTTCTATCTCTAAATTTCCTTTGGCTTTTAAACCTTCTAACCCTACAAGAATTTCTTTTAATAACATTTTTATCAATCCTTTACATTATATAACTAAAGTTTTAATTTGTATAGTATATCTTATTAAAAAATCTTATAAATATACATTTTTTATTTTAAACTCATTTCACAATATTTGCAACGATAAGTTTGTTTTTCTTTGTCTGTTAGGAAAAATATTTGGTCTAAATCTCTTTCAACTGATGTAATACATCTTGGATTTTGACATTTTGCAATATTTACTATTTTTTCTGGCAATTTTACACTATGTTTATCTACTAACTTATCATTTTTTACAATATTTATAGTAGCATTAGGTTCTATAAAGCCTATCATATCCACATTTACTTCCATATCTTTGTCTATTTTTATAATGTCTTTTCTACCCATTTTTGTACTTTTAGCATTAGTAATAATGGCAACTGAGCAATCCAAATCTTTTAGGTTTAATGCTTCATATATTTCCATACCTCTTTTTGCTCTAATGTGATCTATAACAATTCCATTTTTTATACTATCTATTTTCATCTATTTAACCCCCAACATTTTTAAAATAAGTGCCATTCTAATATATTTACCATATTCTGCTTGCTTAAAATAACATGCTCTTTTATCATCATCTACATCTGTAGATATTTCATTTACTCTTGGTAGTGGATGCATTATGCACAAATCTTCTTTGGCATTTTTTAATTTTTCTTTATTTAAAATATAATAATCTTTTAAACGAACATAATCATCTTCGTTGAAAAATCTTTCTTTTTGAACTCTTGTCATATATAATATGTCAAGCTTATCTATATATTCCTCTATATCAGTTGTTTCGCAATATTCAATTTTATTTTTTTCTAAAACATCCTTTTTTATGTATTCTGGAATCATTAATTCTTTTGGAGAAATTAGAACAAATTTTATATTTGGATATCTTATCATTGCAGTTATTAAAGAATGTACTGTTCTTCCAAACATCAAATCTCCACAAAGTCCTATTGTTAAATTGTCAAGCCTTCCTTTTTCGCATTTGATGGTTAATAAGTCTGTTAATGTTTGGGTTGGATGATTGTGTCCTCCATCTCCTGCATTTATTATAGGTACAATTGATTTTAAAGATGCTACTAATGGTGCTCCTTCTTTTGGATGTCTCATAGCTATGATGTCGCTATATGCTCCTACTACTCTAATTGTGTCTGATACGCTTTCTCCTTTTGCTGATGAACTAGATGCTGCTTCTGAAAATCCAAGTACACTTCCTCCTAATTCTAGCATTGCAGCTTCAAAGCTAAGCCTTGTTCTTGTACTTGGTTCAAAAAATAAAGTAGCTATTTTTTTACCATCACATTTATGAGCATACTTTTCCTTATGTTTGATGATGTCTCTAGCTACTTCTATTAATTCGTCTATTTCTTCTATTGTTAGGTTTTGGATATCGATTAAATGTTTCATTCTTTATTTCCTTTCTTAATTGGATTAATTTTTTATTTATATAGTTTTATCAAAAAATGTCATTTTTGTCAACTAGGAAATTTGATTACTACTTAATTTTATAATTAAATCCATATTGTCATCTTCTGCTGCTTTATTTTTTCTAATTTTTCCACATTTTTTACATTTAAAATATATCACATACCCTTTTTTTGGATTCATTTCTAAGCCAATTGGTTCTAAGTCACCGCTTACATTCCTCTTGCCTATCTCCTGGATTTTTATCAACATGTTTTGAATGTAGACAATACGGACAATGATTTCTACAAGAATAACCTAATTTTGGAACACGTTTTCCACAATTTTCACATATAAATTCTTCATCAATTTCTGTAAATTTTCTAGTTTCCATTCTTATCACCTTTTTATTTGTTCTTTTAAACTTTATACTAAAAGCCACCAATTAGTACACTTCCATCTTTACTTCTTTTCCTTTAAATGCAAATATCATTTTTGTTATATTTGTAAATCCTCTTTCTTTTAAGTTTTCTTCATATTTTTTCTCTTCTATTTGTTTTTTAGCATTTTCAATTGTTTCCTCTATTGAGTTTTCTTTTCCTTCTTTATACACTTTAAATTCCATTATAAAACTATTTTTTGTTTTATCTTTTGGCTCTAACATTATATCATATCTTCCAAAACCTGATTCTCGATTAGAATTAATATAATAAGTATCTTTTAAACCTACTAACATTCCTAATACAAACGCATGATAAAAATTCTCTGCCGTTTTTTTACCTACATCCATATAACTAAACATTTCATTTACTAGTATTTCAAATTTTTCTTCAAATTCCTCTAAATTTAAATCTACTAAATCTTGCAATATGCTGTTTAAGTCATTTCCCATTACTTTGTTTCTAAACCAATCATCTATTATTTCTTCAAATAGATATTGGATTTCGTAATTTGGAATACCTACTTTATATATTTTCTTTACTAAATCTACTACTTCTATTACTTTTAAATATCCTGTACCTAGCAATAGTCCCCATATATTATCTTCATTTTGCTCTATTCCAACTATCACTGTTTCTAAGTTTATTTTTACTTCTATTGCTTCTCCTAACAATAGCCTTTCTATTTTTTCTTTTATTGTACTTGAATTCTTTAAGATTAATTTTATTAAATCATTTGAACTTGTATTTACCCAATATGGAACTAGTTGTTTTCTATTTAAGTAATTTAATATACTCCATGGATTATAAATATTTTTTGCATTTCCAATGGTATAACCATCATACCATTTTTTTATTTCTTCTTTATCTTCTTGTACATTAAAATCTTC
>CANQTZ010000041.1 GCA_947626865.1 uncultured Clostridia bacterium | reverse complement strand
AGTAATTACAATCATTGTTTTGTTGATACTAGCTGCAGTAAGTATTGCGACATTGACAGGAGAGAATGGAATATTAACAAAAGCAAACAATGCAAAAACAAATAATACAATAGGAGAAGAACAAGAGCAAATAAAATTGGCTTATGATGCAGTAATGGCAGATAATTATGAAAAAGGAGATTATACATCAGGAGTAACAGCAAGCAAATTACAAGAAGAATTGGATAAGATAAAAGAAGGAACAACAGTTGAAGGAGAAGGTACAATAAAAGTAACATTTAAAAGTGGAAATTCATACAATGTAAATGGAATAACAGGAGAAATAGAGGAATTAGGAAATAGCAATCAAGATGGAAATACAGGAGAAACAATGGCTGTAACTGATTTAGAAGTAGGAGATTATGTGAAGTATGGGGAAAAATTAACAAAACAGACATATACAACAAAAATGGAAGAAACAGGATATGAAACAAATCAAACCTTTGAAACAGATACAGAAGTATTGTGGCAAGTAATGAGAAATGACGGTAGTAATGTACGATTAGTAGCAGTAAGTAATACACTTTCTAATGATGATACTCCAGAAGGATTATATTTAGTGGGAGAGACTGGATGGACGAATGAGGAGAAAGTTTTAAATGATTTATGTGGAAGTTTATATTCGAATTCATCTTATGGAGATGCCAAATGCTTTGATTTGAGAGATTTAGCAGGTGCTGAAGGTCAGGATTTAATTGGGTTTAGCTGTGACTATATGGAAGGAGGAGATAAGTTACGAGAATCTTTAGAGAGTGGAATAGATAGTAATAATAATCTGTCATGTTTTTGGCTTCCAGATGTCTACACGTATTACATAGATTATGGGTTCGATTTAATGGGTTTTACCTTTTGGAATGGTAGAGTCGAAGGGGGTAATTTAAGTAGAGAGCCTGAAGTAATGGGAGTTCGACCAGTTGTAGATTTGAAAAATGGTGTAGAAGTAGATACAACTTATACTGATAAAGATGGAACTTCAAAAGATACAGCATATATCTTAAAATAATAATAGAAAAGTGGTTCTTCCGCAATTTATGTGATTAATATTGTAGAAGAACCTTTGTTTTAGATATTGTATAACACATTTGGTTTAGATATTTCTAATCTATAACTAGATGTTTCAAATGAATTTTTAAAATTTTCATAACTTTCACAAAATATTCTATACATGATATTTCTCCCTAAATATATTCAAGTATCGCCTACTTTCTATAATTAAGTGCTATTATAGTTTATTAATTGAGTCAATATGCACTATTTATTATATTACAGGAAAGTTACAGAAATATTACAATTATATTAAAAATGAAAAAACTATTGCTAAAAGTAAAATTATAAGATATACTAAAGATAAATACACAATAAATTATGTACAATAGCAAAAAAATATTAAAAAAGTCGAAAAAAGTATTGCAAAATAGTAGTAAGATGTGGTATATAATATGTAAGAATGGTATTATTCACAACACAACATAATCCCATTTAAAAGCCATGGAAAAAATCAAAAGAAAAAAAGAAGGAGGTAGAACTGGATGGAAAAGGCAAAGGAAAAACAAAAAGAAAGAAACGAAAGAGGGGTGAGAAAATGAAAAATAGTATTAAAAGTAAAAGACAAAAAGGTATAACATTAATTGCATTAGTAATTACAATCATTGTTTTGTTGATACTAGCTGCAGTAAGTATTGCGACATTGACAGGAGAGAATGGAATATTAAGCAAGGCAAATACAGCAGGGGAACAAACAAAAGATGCAGAAGAAGATGAAAGAGTAAAATTAGCAGTAGCAACAGCATTGTCAGACAATTTAGGAGAAGGACTAACAACAGATATTCTAAAAAATGCAATAGGAAATGAATTTGGAGATGACAAAGAAAGTAACTTAACAGGAGATGGACCTTGGACATTTAAAGGAGAAAGAGATACTTATACAATAGAAAAAACAGGAAAAATAACAACAGAAGGTTCAAGTTCAGAAGATGGGCAAGAAGCAGATGAAACTACATCTTATGAAGGATATTATGCTGATTTAGATGGAAATGCAGAAAATGGACCAGAAGGAATAATCTATGCAGATTTAGCGGTAGGAAGTATACGGCGAAAGTGGTAATATTGAAGAAAAAAAATGGAACAGTGATAATTATGCTGTTTTTAAGTATCCACCAGATGGAGAAAATGGTACTGTAACATATAAAAAATATGTAGTAGAAGAACAAGAAGGAAGTGGATTTGGAACATGGACAAATCCAATGATAAAGGTCACGACAGGTGGAGGAACAGCAGATAGATTTTATGTGATGGCATTGAACGATATAGATGGAGATACATCGACGACTCATACATGGTATAAAAGCAAGTTTGGTTTATTACCACAAGATAAAAAAGTAGACGGTTCAGAAAATGATTTTGGACAAGGAAAAATAAATACAGAATATTGGATAAGTGAGTGGAAGAAAGATACGGATGCCAGCAAAGATGAAAATGACATATGGGGAATAATACAAAAACAGACAGAGTATCCAGTTTATAGTGAAACTACCCCAAATAACAAATGGTTTGTACCATCAAAATCAGAATGGTCAGCATTTGGGGATATGTTTTACACGAAAATAAAGACATCATCTACTAGTTATGGCAACTTTCGGACTTAGCGACTACTACTGGTCGTCTTCGCTGTACAATGCAAGCAATGCATATTACGCCAGATTTCTCGGTGGTGAAATTCACCTCAGCGGTGGCGTCAATTTCAACGGCTATTACGTGCGCCTGAGTAGGACTTTCTAATTTTGTAAAAAATTAGAAAGAATACTAAGCGTTATGTTAACAACGCTTAAATGTCAAAGCGAGAAAAACTTCGTAAGAAGTTCTCGGTTTGACGATAAAAATAATATATGTAAAAAATGAAAGCAAAGATATGGAAGAGCAAAAAAGAGATTGTCAAGTTTAAAGACATTAGTGAGAAACGTAAAGGAGGTACATATATTAATTACAAATAAATTAAAAAAGGATGGGCGTTTGTAATGCTATAAGCATTACAAACGCCCAAAGTGTAGGCATCATATATGTATAATGGTGTCATGGTGAGTGTAGCCCTGTAGCATAAGAATTATTTGACACCTTCTTTAAAAACTCAATTTTTGCACAATAAAATAGTCAAAAAATGCACAATACATATTGAAAATATAAAGAAAATTTAGAAATTTTTGGTGCAATTAGTATTGAAGGTCCTAAATGGTGTGGGAAAACTTGGACAGCTTTAAATCATTCAAAAAGTGTAACATATTTAAATAATACAGCCGATAATTTTAGAGAAAAACATTTAGCAGAAATGGATGTAAATTTGGTTCTAGATAAAGAAAGTCCAGAACTTATTGATGAATGGCAGGAAGTACCAGCTATGTGGGATGCAGTAAGATTTAAATGTGACCAAGATAAACAAAAAGGTAAGTATATTTTAACAGGTTCAAGTGTTCCTGTAAGTGATAAAATACATCATTCAGGAGCAGGAAGAATTTGTAAAATGAAAATGTATACTATGTCTTTATATGAGTCTGGTGATTCAAGTGGAGAAGTTTCTTTAAAAGATTTATTTGAAAATAAAGTTAAAAACAAATTAGTAAATAAAGTAGAACTAAAAAGATTAGCAGAATTAATTGTAAGAGGAGGATGGCCTGAAGCTATAAATATTAGTATAAATGGAGCAATGAAGATTACAAAAAGTTACATTGAAGCAGTATTAGATAAAGATATTATAGATATAGATGGTGTAAAAAGAGATAAAGAAAAAATGGAAATGCTGTTAAGATCACTTGCAAGAAATGAAAGTACTATTTCCACTAATAATGTGTTAATAAGAGATATTGATAATAATGTAACAGAAGAAGATGTAACAATAAGTAGAAATACAGTTGCCGATTATCTAAATGTATTAAACAGATTGCATTTAATAGAAAATCAAAAAGCTTTTATGTATAAAATACGTTCCAGAATAAATGTGGGTAAAAAATCTAAAAGACATTTTGTAGATCCTTCATTAGGTTGTGCAATTTTAAATATAACTCCAAAAAAGTTAGTAAATGATTTAGAAACATTTGGATTATATTTTGAAGCATTATGTGAAAGGGATTTAAAAATATATGCAGAAAATATAGGAGCAAAATTATATCATTATAGGGAAAATGATACAGGAGTAGAAGTAGATGCAATAGTGGAGATTGCTGATGGAGAATATGGAGCAATAGAAATAAAATTAGGTGCAAATAAAGAAGAGGAAGCTGTTGCAAATTTAAAAAAATTTTACAAATTAGCTGAAATTAAACCTAAATTTATGTGTGTAATTTGTGGTTTATATGATGCAGTTGTAAAAAGAGCAGATGGAATTTATGTTTTACCAATTACAGCATTAAAGCCTTAATCAGAGAATGTAAATATTTTTGTGTAAAACGAAAAATACCTTCTACAATATGTTACAAGAGAAGGGTTTCAAGGTGAGGAAGTCCCCTGTAGTATAGGGATTTGAATGGAATGTCGAATGTGCATGGAGAAATTTTAGAAATTCTATGCAATTTTATGGAAATAGTTCACTATAGTGAAAGGGTGCCATAAAATAAATTAGAATTTCTTAAATTTCGTAATAAGCCGAGACATGCAATGAAAATCCCTATACTACAGGGGACTTCCTCACCTTGAAACCATTATCTTGTAACCTACAATATACAAAAATTTCAAAAAAAGCTTGCATTTTTACCAATTATTGGGTATAATAGTAACAGAAAACAAAAAGACAGCAAGGGTGGGAACAAATCCCACTCTTTCATATTGTAATAAAAACACAAAAAACAAAAGGAGGCAAAATTGGCAAGTATAGAAGAAAGAGTAGAAACTCTTATCAAACCAAAAATAGAAGAAATTGGATACGAATTATATGATGTAGAATACAGCAAAGAAGGAAAAAGCTATTATCTAAGAATCTTCATCGACAAACCACAAGGAATCGATCTGCAAGATTGTGAAACAGTAAGCAATGCTATAAGCGATTTATTAGACCAAGCTGATTACATCAAAGAACAATATTTCTTAGAAGTTTCTTCACCAGGAATTGAAAAAGTGCTAAGAAAAGACAAACACTTACAACAAAATATAGGAGAAAAAATTGCAGTAAAACTATTTAGAAAAGATGAAAATAGTAAAAAAGAATATCAAGGCAAATTAAAAGATTTCAATCAAGAAAAAATAATCATAGAAAATGAAGAAAAAGATGTAGAAATTGAACGTAAAAACGTTGCACAAATAAAAACCATTTATGATTGGTAAAAGGAGGAATATGATAATGAAAGAGCAGGCAATAGACAATAAAGAACTAATATTAGCACTAGAAGAACTAGAAAACGAAAAAGGAATAAAAAAAGAATATTTACTAGAATCCATTGAGACAGCCTTAGTTACGGCATATAAAAGAAATTTTGACTCTTTAGAAAATGTAAAAGTAGAAATGGACAAAAAAACAGGAGCAACACATGTATATTCTTTAAAAGAAGTAATGGAAAACGCAAATGATGAAGCAACAGAAATAAGTATAAAAAAAGCTCGAAAAATAAATCCTAATCTTCAAGAAGGCGATATTGTAGAAATTGAAATAAAACCAAGAGATTTTGGAAGAATAGCAGCACAAACAGCAAAACAAGTAATTATTCAAAAACTAAGAGAGGCAGAAAGAGAGATTATTTATACAGAGTTTAACGAAAGAAAAGGGGAAATAGTTTCAGGTTTAATTCAAAAAGCAGACCGTAACATAGTAGTTATGGATTTAGGAAAATTAGAAGGAATTATGTTAGCAAAAGAACAGATACCAACCGAAAAATATCATGTAAATGATAAAATAAAAGGTTATGTATTAGATGTAGAAAGAGGAGTAAAAGGAGCACCACAGGTAATGGTATCAAGAAGTCATCCAGACTTTGTAAGAAAACTATTAGAGTTGGAAATACCAGAAATTTATGAAGGAGTCATTGAAATAAAAAGCGTATCAAGAGATCCGGGTTATAGAAGCAAAGTAGCAGTTTATTCGCCAGATCCAAACATAGATCCAGTTGGCTCTTGCGTGGGGCAAAAAGGAGTAAGAATACAAAATGTAATAAATGAACTAAATGGAGAAAAAATAGATGTTATTGAATGGAATGAAGATCCGTCAATTTATATAGCAGCAAGCTTACTTCCAGCACAAATACTAGCAGTTGATATCAAACAAGAAGAAAAATTTGCTCAAGTAATAGTATCGGATGACCAATTATCATTAGCAATAGGAAAATCTGGTCAAAATGCAAGATTAGCAGCAAGATTAACAGATTGGAAAATTGATATAAAATCAGAAACACAATTCAGACAAATGTTAATGAAAACACAGGAGGAAAATACAACAAAAGAAATCGAATAAAACTAAAATCAAGACATACAATAAAAGGAGGACAAAACTATGAAACGTCAGCCACAAAGAACATGTATGGGATGTAACACAAAAAAAGATAAAAAAGACTTAATTAGAATTGTAAAAAACAAAGAAAACGAAATCAGCATAGATAGAACTGGAAAAAAAGAAGGCAGAGGAGCATATTTATGTGATGATATTCAATGCTTAGAAAAAGTAATAAAATCAAAAAGATTAGAACGAGTATTGGATACAAAAATATCAAATGAAATTTATGAAAATTTAAGAGGTGTCATGCTTGAGCAATAAAAAAATATTAGGATTAGTTGGATTAGCAGCAAGAGCTAGAAAAATTTGTTTTGGAACAGATAGTGTTCTGACAAAAATAAGAAAGAAAAAGGTATATTTAATTTTAATCGCAGGTGATGCATCAGATAGAACAAAAGAAAAATTTGAAAAGTTAGCAAAAGAATATAATATACCAATAATTATATATGGGAACATAGAAGAAATAAGTAAATCAATTGGAAAAAATAATAAAGCTGTAATAGGAATAGAAGATTGCAATTTTGCAAACGAAATACAGAAAATAAATGATGGGGGTGAACTTATTGGGTAAGATAAAAATACATGAAATAGCAAAAAAATTACACTTAACCAGTAAAGAAGTATTAGATATGGCAAACCAATTAGAAATAAAGGTAAAAAGTCACCTAAGTGGCGTAGATGAAGAAGAAGCAAAAAAAATAGAAAATGCTTTTAATAAAAAAGGTGATAAGAAAATGGAGAAAAAGAAAGAAAAAGATGTAAAAAAAGAAGAAAATGCACCTGTTATTATTAGAAGAGAGGTAATTATAACACAAGACGAACAGGAACAGAAAAAAGAAGTAGCAAAAAGAGAAGAAAAACGAAACAATATTGGTTTTGTAGAGAGAAGGAAAAATAAAGATTATAATATTGTTTATCGTAATAAACCCAATAAGCCAATGACGGTTAGTGAGTTGTTTGGTCTTAATAAGACAGATTCAAAACAAGAAGAAATTAAAGAAAAGGAAGAAATAAACAAAGCAGTGGACAATAATAACAATAATGAAAAAGTGCAAAAAATAGAGGAACAAGATATAAAAGTTGAAGTAGAAGTTGAAGAAGTAAAAGTAAAAGAAAAAGAACAAACACAAATTTCCTCTGAACATACTAATAAAGAAAATAAGAATAATAATTCTGGTAATAACCATAATAAAAATAACAATTTTAAAAACAATAATAATAGAAACAATAGGCAAAATCATTATAATAATGGTGATAATAACAATAATAACAATAATAATAATCGTAATAATAATAGAAATAATAATCGATTTAACAATAACAGAAATAATGGTGAAAGATATGGAAAAAAACCATTAGATGAAAAAGGAATTGAAAAGAATATCAAAAATATTATGGCTACAGCAGAAACAATGGAAAAAGAAAATGTAAGAGAATATAACAGAGGAATGGACAAACAAAAAAATAACAAGTTTAATGACAATAAAACTAATAAAAAATCAAAAAATAGAAGAAATAATTCACAAAGAGAATTTGACGAAGGAAAATTAAAAACTTTAAAACAAGCAAATCGTTTGTCTAATATGTTTGATGACCAAAATGGTGGAATGCTTGATTATTATGATTTAACAACAGAACGTGGTAGAAGAGGCAAAAAGAGAAATAATAAAAATCAAGAAGAAAGAAATAAGCAAAAAATCTTCAAATTAACGGATATTCAAATTCCAGAAAGTATTACGGTAAAAGATTTTGCTGCTGAAATGAAAAAGACAACAGCAGAAGTTATTAAAAAATTGCTAGGTTATGGAATTATGGCAGGTATTAATAATGAAGTTGATTTCGATACAGCTTATCTAATTGCTCAAGAATTTGGAATTAATGCAACTAAAAAAGAAACAGTTACAGAGGAGGATATTCTATTTGATGATTCAGAAGATAGAGAAGAAGATTTAGAAGTAAGACCACCTGTAATTGTTGTTATGGGACATGTAGACCATGGAAAAACTTCACTATTAGATGCTGTTAGAAAGACAAATGTAATAGAAGGGGAAGCAGGAGGAATTACACAAGCAATTGGTGCATATAAGGTAAAAATAAATGATAGAGAAATTACATTTTTAGATACTCCAGGACATGAAGCATTTACTGCTATGAGAGCAAGAGGAGCACAAATTACTGATATTGCAATCTTAGTAGTTGCTGCAAATGATGGTGTAAAACCACAAACAATAGAAGCTATTAATCATGCTAAATCTGCTGGAATACCAATAATTGTAGCAATTAATAAAATAGATTTACCAGATGCAAATATTGATAAAGTAAAACAAGAATTAATGGCTTATGAATTAGTACCAGAAGAATGGGGAGGAGACACTATTTATGTGCCAATTTCTGCGAAAAAACATGAAAATATTGACCAATTACTAGAAATGGTACTATTAGAAGCTGATGTGCTAGAATTAAAAGCTAATCCAAATAAACAAGCAAAAGGAACTGTAATAGAAGCAAGATTAGATAAATCTAAAGGTGCAATTGCTACTGTGCTAGTACAAAGGGGAACTTTAGATTTAGGAGATACTATTGTTGTAGGTTCATCAATTGGTAGAATAAGAGCTATGAAAGACGACAAAGGAAAGAATGTGAAATTTGCAAAACCATCTACACCGGTAGAAATTATGGGATTAACAGAAGTTCCATCAGCAGGGGATACATTCTATGAAGTAAAAAATGAGAAAATGGCAAAACATTTGATAGAAAAAAGAAAGCGTCAAGAAAGAGAAAAAGCAATAAATGCTACTACAAAAATAACGTTAGATAACTTATTTAGTCAAATGGAAGAAGGAAAATTAAAAGTATTGAACTTAATTGTAAAAGCAGATGTACAAGGTTCAGTAGAGGCAGTAAAACAATCACTAGAAAAACTAAGTAATGAAGAAGTTAAAGTAAAAGTTATTCATAGTGCAGCAGGAGCAGTTAATCAGTCAGATGTAACACTTGCTAAAGTATCTAATGCAATTATTATTGCTTTCAATGTAAGACCAGATAATACAGCAAAAGAAATGGCAGAAAAAGATGAAGTAGAAATTAAACAATATTCTATTATTTATCAGGCAATTGAAGATGTTGAAGCAGCAATGAAGGGAATGTTAGATCCTGAATTTGAAGAAAAAGTTATTGGTAATGTAGAAGTAAGACAAACATTTAAAATTTCTAATGTTGGAACAATTGCAGGAGGTTATGTATTAAGCGGTAAGGTAGAAAGAAATGCAGGTGTAAGAGTTATACGTGAAAATGTTGTAATTCATGATGGCCATTTAGCAACTTTAAAGAGATTTAAAGATGAAGTAAAAGAAGTAGGAAAAGGCTTTGAATGTGGAATGCAGATAGAAGATTATAATGACTTAAAAGAAGGAGACATGATTGAGGTTTACATTATGGAAGAAAAAAAGAGGGATTAAAAAAATAGTCTTATAACAAAAAGGAGGAAGATTATGTCAGACAATCAAGCAAGACTAGGCCGTATTGGCGAAATGTATCGTAAAGAATTAAGTCATATCATTAGTTATGAATTAAAAGAACCTAGTGTAACAGGCTTAATTAGTGTAACAAAAGTTAAAGTAACAAATGATTTAAAATATGCAAAGGTATATGTTAGTATATTAAATGCAAAAGATTTAAAAGCAAGTTTGGCTGGATTAAAAAAGGCATCAGGCTTTATTAGAAGCGAATTAGCCAAAAAAGTTAATTTAAGAAACACTCCAGAATTAATATTTGAATTAGATGATTCTGTAGAATATGGAGCAAGAATAGATAGTATTTTAAAACAAATCATGCCAAAAAAAGAGGAGTAAAATATGACGTTAGATGAAATTTTAAAAGAAATAAAACAAGCTGAAAGTATAGTAATTTTGACACATGAAACACCAGATGGAGATGCAGTGGGCAGTAGCTTAGCAATGCGTCTTATGCTAAATTATCTTGGTAAAGAAGCGGATGTTATCATCCCAGAATATTCGAGGATGTTTCGCTTTTTGCCAAAAGCACAAGAAATAAAAATAGAATCAGATATAGAAAAATATGATTTAGCAATTTCTTTAGATTGTGCTAATTTTAAAAGATTAGCACAAAATCAATATTTTGAAAATGCTAAAAAAACCATAGTAATTGATCATCACGGAAGTAATAATATGTATGGGGATTTAAACTATGTAAATCCAGTAGCTCCAGCTTGTTGCGAGATATTAGTTGGAATGACAAAATATTTTGATATTCCTATTTCAAAAGACATAGGAACATGTATTATTACAGGAATTATTACTGATACAGGTGGATTTCGTTATATGGGAATTACACCAGATACTTTTGAATATACTGCTGAATTATTACGTATTGGTGTAGACATTCCAGATATTTATAAAAGAACTATGGGAACTAAAACTAAGGCACATTTTGAGCTAAGCAAAAGAGTAATGGACAGATTAGAATTATTAGAAGATGGAAAAGTTTCTTTTAGTTATATAAATACACAAGATGAATTAGAAGTTAATGCAGAGCCAGGTGATCACGAAGGTTTAGTGAATATTGGAAAAGATATCGAAGGTGTTAAAGTATCAATATTTATAAGACAAAAAGATGAAGAAAATGCTTATAAAGTATCCTTGCGTTCTGAGGATAATATCAATGTATCTGATATATGCTTGCTATTTGGGGGTGGAGGACATCCTAGAGCAGCAGGGGCATTAATACAAGGAACGGTTCAAGAGGTAAAAGAAAAATTAATGAAAGAAATAAGAAAATGGATGGTATAATAATTGTTAACAAGCCACAAAATTATACTTCACATGATATTGTACAAAAAGTAAAAAAAATATTCAAAGAAAAAGTAGGTCATACTGGAACACTAGACCCAATGGCAACAGGAGTATTACCATTATTAATTGGAAAAGGCACCAAATGTTCAAAGTATCTTATTAATCATGATAAAATTTATGATGTAGAAATAACATTAGGAAAAAGGACAGATACACAAGATGTAGAAGGCAAAGTGATAGAAGAAAAAGAAGTGCCAAAAGATGTATATGAGCAAGAAAAAGTTGAAAAAGTTTTACATAGTTTTTTAGGAAAACAAACTCAAATACCACCCATATATTCAGCAATTAAGGTTAATGGAAAAAAGCTTTATGAATATGCACGAAATAATCAAGAAGTAGAAATAAAGCCAAGAAATATAGAAATATATGCAATAAAATTATTAAATATAAAAGAAAAGCAAATTTCGTTTCAAGTAGAAGTATCAAAAGGAACTTACATTAGAAGTTTATGTGAAGATATAGCCCAAAAAATGGGAACTATTGGCTATATGTCAAAATTAAACAGAATAAAGGTAGGAGATTTTGATATAAAAGATTCACTAGAAATAGAACAATTAGAACAAAATATTAATCAAGAAGAGTGGCTAAAACAGCAAATAATAACTATAGAAGAATTATTCAAAAATAGAAAAGCAATTAAACTAAGCGAAAAAAAATTAGAACTCTTTTTAAATGGAGTAAACCTACAAGAAAACCAATTAGATGATGAATACAGAATTTATCAAAATGAAAGATTTATTGGAATAGGAACAGTTCAAAATGGAAAATTAAAAAGAGAAATAATTTTGTAGCATAATAAATTACAATTAAATTTATTATTATAATATTATGGAAACTACTGAAATATCATAATTTATTTCATTCCTCGGTTCTCCTTCGTAACGCTCAAGAACTTTTAAAAATGAAACCACAGCTTCTCCCGAAAACAGGACCCTCTATGGTTTCATTTTAACAAGTTCTAAAGCTACTACGGTCACATTCGTCATTTTATAAATTATGATATTTTAGTAGTTTTTTATAATAGAAAAATAAAAACTTAAAATATAGTATCATATTATTACCATCACTTTCATATACTTTAAGTATAAAAGATAGGAGAGTGATTTTTTTGTATTATATTCAAGAAGCTGACAAGCCTAATCGTATATTTGAAATTTTTAATATTATTCAATTAAGACAAGATAATATTATTCTTTCTATAGATAATGAAAATCTACCTAGCAAAAAAGCACAAAAACTAGCACAAAAAACAAAGCATATTTTGAGTAAAACAAACAGCAAAAAAATTGTGATTAGTAAAAATATGCAGAAACAAAAAGAATATATTAATTTATTACATACATATCAATTAGAAATAGTAGATGGTAATTGGCTATTTGAATTACTTTCTTGTAAAATATTAGAATATGTATTAAAGCAAAATAACCTTGTAAAAGAACAAACCCCAATCACAATACTAGTAAATGATTTAACAGAAATAACACGAAGAAATATAATCCAAATAGCAAAAGAATACAAAAGAGTAAGTATTATAACAAATCACATAGAAAAACTGAAAAAAATGGAAAAGAAAATATGGCAAAAAGAAGGAATAATGATAACTGTTGGAAATAATAAAAAAAAGGGATTAGCAAAAGCAAAACTAATATTAAACATAGACTTTCCATCAGAATTAGTAAATCAGTATAATGTATATGAAAAAGCCATTTTAGTAAATATAAAACACAATGTAAAAATACAAAAAAAGAGATTTGATGGAATTGTAGTAAATGATTATGATATAAAATTTAGAAACCTAGAAGAAATTGACTATGAAAAAAATCAAAAATACAAAGCTTGCCAACTTTATGAAGCTAATTTTAATAAAAAACAGCCTTATAATGAAATAATGAAAAAAATTCAAAAGGATAGAGTTGAGGTAATGGTAGTGTAGAGATTTTCTGGTGGAAATCTCAAAATAGAACAATTTTGAGGAAAGCCAAAGAAAAAAGCTAATATTGCTCAAAGGATTAAGGCTTTCCGATTTGTTTTATTTTCAGTCTAAGTTTTAGAATATTGTAATTTCAAATCCTGAATTTCTTTTTTAGATAAACCCGTACATTCTTGTACGTCTTCTGTTTTCATATTCTTTTTTATCATATTAATAGCAACACGTAAAATACCTTGATTAATGCCTTGATTAATACCTTGTTTGATACCTTGATTAATACCCTGATTGACACCTTGTTTTATTCCTTCTTCATATTTTTCGTCAAATCCATTAAGTAATGTTTCAACCCATCTCATATTATTTTCCTCCTTTCTATCTAATATTTTCAAAAATTCTTCCGTTTTTTCTTCTGGGATTTTTTTATTTAAAATATAGTAAATAAATCTTTTTAATAATTTTTTATCTGATTCCTTTAAATTAGTAGTCAAAATTTTTTCAATAGATTCTATTAT
>CANQTZ010000040.1 GCA_947626865.1 uncultured Clostridia bacterium | reverse complement strand
GCTACTGCAACATATAATGAAACAAAAATAGATACAGAAGGACCAACTACTGTAACAATATCAAAAGAAGAACAAACTACCGAGGGAGCAACAATAAAAGCAACTGCAACAGATGCACCAAATAACGAAGAGAAAAAAAGTGGAAGTAGTGGAATAGCAAAATACTATTTTAGTAGTGATAATGGAGGTAGTTGGGTAACAGTAAATGGAGAAACAGAAGCAAGTTATGAATTTAAAGGATTAACAGCAGGAACGCATACATTTAAAGTAAAGGCGGAAGATAAAGCAGGAAATAGTAAAGAATTAGACCAAACTGTACAAATAGAAATCAAAAATAATTATTTAGGATGTTATGTGGATTTAAATAACGACACAGAGCCAGACGGAATAATCTATGCAGATTTAGCAGAAAGTAAAAGTGGACAATGGATTGATGAATTTGGTGGATATTCATATACAAAAGAAACAAAAGAATTAAAAACTTATGTAGTAGGAGACAAGAAGACATCTAATAAATGGAATAATCAAGAAAGAGAAGTACTATCATTAAAAAATGGAACAAACGGAGAAGAGAGATTTTATGTAATGGCATTAGAAGATTTTAATGGAGAACGATATACATGGTATGGAAATGCATTTAACGGAGGATTACCTGAAGAAAAAGCAGTAGTTGAAACAGTAATAGATTTCGCAGAAGATAATGGAAAGACAAATACAAACTACTGGATAGGAAAAAACAACGATTTAGATTTTCAGAATAAATATGGTGGATTACAAAATAAAGATATGTGGAAGGTATTAAATGGACAATTAACAAAAGACGGAATAGACTGGTTTGTACCATCAAGAGCGGAGTGGTCAGCATTTGGAGATATGCTATATACAATTTTCGAGGTAAATAATAGTAATTATGATAATTTTGGTTTATATGTTGCCTACTGGTCCTCTTCGCTAGCCGAAAAGAACTACGCATATGATGCCGCTTTTGTCGATGATATGATTGCCTTAGACCGCGTTAATCTAGAGTTCGCTGTGCGCTTGAGTACAACTTTCTAATTTTGTCAAAAATTAGAAAAAATATCAAGTATTATGCAAACAACACTTGACGTCAAACCGAGAAAAAACTTAGTAAGAAGTCCTCTCCATACAAATTTGTAAATGATTATTTTAATAAAATATAATGAAAATTTATAGACTATTCTTTATAGAATAGTCTATTTTAAAAAATCATAAAATAATAATCAACTTTATAAATCTAATAATTGCTTTTTCTTTCGTTCAAATTCTTCCTGAGTTATTATGCCATTATCCAATAAATCCTTTAACTTTTTAATTTCTTCGTATGGATCATTCTCATCCTTTTTTCCAACTTTTGAAATAAACTTTGATATTCCATTAGACGCCTTTTTACTATCACTTGCATCATCTTCTGTAACATTTTCATATTCATCAGGATTCATAATAATTTCTATATCTTTATTAAACTCCTCATCACTATAATCAAATGTTGCTTTATCTAAAGTATCATTCAATTTATTTGCCATAGGCATCATAGAAGCAAAATTTATTCCACCAGATATAAATCCACCAATTACAGGAACAGCCTTTGATACACTTTGTGCAAAAGTCTTTTTTGTCAAACCTATTCCAATAAAATTTCCTATTTTCTTTAATATTGGATACCAAAAAGTCTTAGTCAAAGCCTTTTGAGGAATTTTCTTTAATGCTGTTTTTGATAATTGCGTAGACAATACCCTAGCCTTAATGCTATTGCAAAAAATTGTAATATATCAGCTGGTATTGTTGTAGCCATTGCTAATCCACCAGAAATTATATCACGTATCTAAAAAAATTGACAAGTCTAAGAAACAATAATATAATAACACATATTAAAAATCAAAAAATAAGGAGATGTTATAACATGAAATATAGTTTTGAAACAGAAAACACCTGTAGCAAAATAATTGAATTTACACTAGAAGGAAATGTAATAACAAATGTAAAATTTCTAGGAGGAGGCTGTCCGGGAAACTTACAAGCATTACCAAAATTAGTTGAAGGAATGACAGTAGAAGAAATACAGAAAAAATTAAGTGGAATCATCTGTGGAAAAAGAGGTACTTCTTGTGCAGACCAATTAGCAAAAGCAGTAAAAAAAGCCTATGAAAAATAAATGTACCTTGAAATAGAAGCAAGATAGGAATATAATTTGATATGAAAATAAAAATAGACAATGAACATGAATTATATAACACATTCGACAAATTTGAAGAAACATTAAGTGAAGATTTAATATCATATATAAACAATAAAGAAGAAATTTCTTCAATAAAAGAACAAGAAAATATAGAAATAATTTCAACAAAAAAAATAGATGAAGAAAAATTAAAAAAAGCATTTAAAAAATATTGTGATGAACAATTAATATTAATAAACAGAAAACAAAAAATCAATAGCACAAAACAAATAGGAATGTTAATAGTAGGAATATTATTCATAATATTTTCAATAGTATTAACTAACAAAGTAAACCTTATAATTTTAGAAATCATTTCAACTATTGGATCTTTTTCAATATGGGAATCTGCAAATAGTTGGTTATTACAAAGTAAAGCAATAAAATATAATAAATTAAAAATTATAAAATTAAAAAATAGTGAAATTAAAGTTACAATTCAGTAAGAAAAAAAGAAAAGTATGGTAAAGAACAATTACTATATGATTATTTTGAATGGGATGATAGCCAAGGCTGGTTTAAGTATTTTAAAAATATAATTGAACATGTAAAATGGCAACTTTTTGAGTGGAAAGATGTTAATTTCTTAAAAGAAATAGATGAAGTTCGAATAATAGTTTTTAGATTTTAAATAGAGGAGATGACAATAACATGGTTTATATTACGGGTGATACACATTCAGATTTTTCAAGATTTACTGAAGAACAGTTTCCAATTCAAGCTGAAATGACAAAAGATGATTATGTAATAATATGTGGTGATTTTGGTGGAGTATGGACATTTGAAGAAGAAAGTAATAGAGAAAAAGAGGTTTTAGATTGGCTAAATACAAGAAATTTCTCTACTTTATTTGTAGATGGAAATCACGAAAACTACACTAGATTATATAATGATTATCCAGTAGAAAAATGGCATGGTGGCAAAGTACATAAAATAAGAGATTCCGTTTTACATTTAATGCGTGGAGAAATATTTGACATAGATAGTAAAAAGATATTTGCTTTTGGTGGAGCTAGATCTCATGATATTCAAGATGGAATATTAAATTTAGATGAAGAAGAAAAAATATATGAATATCGTAAAAGGGGAGCATATTTTAGAATAAGAGATTATTCATGGTGGGATTTAGAATTACCAACTGAGGAAGAAATGCAAAATGGTATAAATAATTTAGAAAAAGTTAATTATAAAGTTGATTATATTATTTCACATTGTTGTCCTACAAGTATTCAAACATTATCATGATAATAAACAAGTAAATGATCAATATGTTTTATTATATGAGGATATAATTCCGTTATAATTTAAAAGTATTTTTGTAAAAGGTTTGGAATTATAAGAAAAACGTTATATAATATAAAAAAATAAAAAGTAGGTGTAACATGTCTAATATAAAAACAATAAATGGATTAATGAAATATTTAAGAGATAATCATAATATAAAAAGGTTAAATAAATAATATTATAAAATTTACTATAAATACTAGAAAAAAAATAAAGTTAATGATATAATACTAAAGAATATGTTTATATGGAGGAATTTTTATGAAAATTAAAACTATTATTGTTACAATGTGGTTTAATAGATATAACGATATAAAAAACATATATGAAACATTTGGACGAAAATTAGATAAATATTTTCCTGCTTTTAGTATGAATAATCTTACAGCAAATTTTGATCCAATAATTCCAAGAGTTACAGCCAAATCAAAATCAGGACATTCTACATTCAATATGTCTAATATAAATGTACAATTAGCTACACAATACGGTGATAATTATAATGAAGATTTTGATAGTTGTATAGAATATATAAAAGTAAGAGCAAAAAAAATATATGATATTTTGAGTGAAAACAATATAAATGTTTTATATTCTGCTGTATTAGTAAATTTAAATAAAGATGAAGGGAATCCAATTGAGAGTATTCAAAATAATTTACTAAGTTCAAATATAGATAATAGTGTTTTATCTGAAGTTGGTATGAGAATTTCAATGCAGGTAGAAAATAAATTTTATAGAATAATTACTGTTAATAATTCTAAAGATTATTCTATGCAAAAACAAATAAATCCTGGAAATTTTGAAATAATAATGCCATTAATTTCATTACGTGATGCGAAAATGGAAAAAGAATATGTAGCAGTAAATTATGAATTAAATGACAAATATAGTTTTGATACTAAAGAAAATTATAATTGTGATTTATCAACTTTTGATAGAATGTTTAGCATTGTTGAAAATGATATAAAAAGTAATATAGAACAATTTTTAGATACAGGAAAAATAAGTTAATTTGAAAGGAGAAATTTATGTTTCCAAGTACTTGTACAGCAACAGTAGAAGATAATTTTAAATGTAATATGTATAAATATTTATTCCCTGAATATGCTAATGTTAGGGATATTGATATGGATGAAATAAATATATATAATGCTACTTTTTTAGACGATGGAAAATATTATAATACTATTAATATAAATAATATTTCTGAAAAAGAAGCTATTATGAAATTTGCAAAAAAAGAAAAAGTTTTTGGAGATGAAGAAAACGAGATATTAAATGATATTATAGAAAAAAACATTGTTGAAACCAAAAGCAATTTCTTTGATTATTATGATTAAATTTTTTGAAAATTATTGTAATCAATTATTTCCATCAATTGATACAGAAATAAAAAATGCTGTTAGAGATGAGGTTTCTCGAATTAATATGACTAATTCGACATGGTTTATGTCCCAATTATTGGAAAAACTTAGTCAAGGAGATATTTTAGATAAAATACCTTTTACTATGATGGAAGAAGACGGTAGAAAAAAAACATTTATAGCAAAAGGAATGATATTAAGCAATACTTGTGATTTACAAAGGGATCCATATATAATTATAGCACCAGTATTTAATATTGAAGATGGAGAATTTTCTGAACAACAAAAAAATGATTTGAAAGATAATATTTTTACTGGAAAAATGGGATTTAAAAATAGTTGTTTAGATAATTATTTTGTTGATTTTTCAAAAAGCATGTCTTTTAATAGAAATGTTATTCTTAAAGGTTTGGAAATGAATAAAATACATAGGGAACATTCATTGTCACAATTAGCATGTTATATGCTATATATAAAAATTACTATATATTATATGAGAATAGAAAATCATAAATGGTTTGAAAGCAGAGATAAAGGAATATAGAATTCTTTTCTCTGCTTTTATTTTTGAATTTTCATACATTCAAGCCATTCAAGTAATTCTTTTTTTTACTGAAGGAGCATAAAATCAATTGCAAAAATCACAAAAAAATGTTATAATAAAGATAGATGTAAAAAGCAAAATAAACGAAAGTTTATTACGCAAAGCCAAAGGTCTAAAAGGAGAAAATCCTCAAGATAGCTAGGTTGCCTTCCAAAAAAAGGAGGGATTTTTATGGAAAAGAAAAAAATGAAAATATGGAAAAAAATCTTAATAATCATAGCAATAATTATTGCAATACTAATCATAATAAGTATAGCCCGCGAAATATATCGAGAAATAGACATCAACCAAAAATACAAAGAATTTGAAAAAATACAAGCAGTAGAAACAAAAGGAACACTAACATACATACAAGACGAAAACTATGCAAAAGTAGAAAACATGGACTACATCACACAAGACGAAATAGGCGTAAAAGTCGACTCAATAAGTATAACAGACGACACATTTTCAGCAGACATCAACTTTAAATTCAATAACACATTTGACTATAAAAGATTTAGTTATGCATATGCCATATATGATGAAAACAAAAACATTTATGAAATATCCTCAAGACAACACATAGGAGACAACGAAAAATACGATTACAGTTCAATATCTATTGAGCGTGAACTTGGAGTATATCGCAAAAAAGACATATATGGAATATATTTAGCTGATGGTGCTAGCATGGGAAATGAAATAATAGATGAAAATGAAAAAACAGTAATGAACAAATTGCAAATTAGAGCTAAAGATGCATTCCCTTTAAGTAAAAAAATTTACATAAAAATATTTGATCTAGGATACTTCACAATAAACAAAGACGAAAACGGAAAATATGCTTCTAGCACAGCAAGTAATACAAACCTAAGTAACGCCAAATGGCTATTTGAATTTGACATTCCAGAAGAAATGAATAAAAGAGAAACAATAAATTTAAGACTAGCTAAAGACATTCCTGGTCTAACAATGACAAGAATAACATTAACAGAAACACAATTAGTTATGAACTTCAAATCAGAAGATTATACAAACTTAATAAGTGCAGGAAAAGACATACCAGCAGGGGAATTCATGAATAAATGCAAAGAAATGCTAAACATAACAGATTCAGAAGGAAAAGTATATCAAGAACTTAGTGGAGGAACAATAGGAGAAAAAAATGCATATAAAATGTCAATAGATGCAACCAAAAAAGACCTAGCAAAAAAACTCTACATAAACTTTAAAGTCGGAGATGAACAATATAAAACACAATTAATAGAAGATAAATAAAATTAGCTTGAAAACATTAAAGAGCAAATAATTTATTGAAGATTATTTGCTCTTATGTTATTATATAATAAATCACAAAAAAATTTGTAACAAAATCAATCCTCAAACGTCTTATATACAAAGGGGGGGAAAGTTATGCAAGATATAGAAGAAATATATAAAGAATATTTTAAAACAGTAAACAAATATTTATTCTGTCTAACTCATGACAGTGACATCGCCGAAGAACTGACACAAGAAACTTTTTACAAAGCAGTAAAAAAAATCAACACCTACAAAGGCGAATGTAAAATGTCAGTATGGCTATGCCAAATTGCAAAAAACTTATGGTATGACCAATGCAGAAAAAACAAAACAATGAAAAATACACAAGAAAATGATTTACTCCAAATACAAAATGAACAAAACTCAACAGAAGAGCAAATCATCTCAAACGAAGAAAAAATATCTTTATACAAAAAAATGCAAGAATTAGACGAAAAAACAAGAGAAGTAATATATCTACGCATAACTGGAGAACTCAGCTTCAAAGAAATAGGAAACATTTTAAACAAAACAGAAAACTGGGCTAGAGTAACATTTTACCGAGGCAAAAATAAATTAAAGGAGGTTGATTGATATGAAAGAAAAAAAAGATTGCAAAATTGTACAAGACTTATTACCAAACTACATTGAAAAACTAACCAATGAAGAGACAAATAAGTATGTAGAAGACCACCTAAAAGAATGTGAAAAATGCACAAAGGTTCTAAAAAATATGCAAAAAGATTTAGAACTACAAACCCCACAAGCAGACAAAAGAGAAGTAAAATACATAAAAAAATTCAGCAAAAAAATGAGAATACTAAAATTAATCATTGCCATAATTGCACTTTCATTTGTAGCCATAACAGGCATAAAAGTTGCAATAATATCAGATTTATCAAACAAAGCAGAAAAGAGCATAGTAAGCGACAATTATAAAAGGACCATTTATGGATTGAGAAAAGATGATTTCGTAAAATGGGATATATATAATTTAGGTGACAAGAAAAAAATGGTAATGACAACAGTAAAAGATAATAACACACAAGTAAGAAAGATATTTGCAACCAAAGAAAAAGATGGCGAAGATATGGAGTATAACATCAACACTTATGAAGAAACAGGAAATGAAAAAACAGCCAAGTTAAACACAAAAGCGCAAATTAGCGTAGACCCATACAATACATTACAAACAGAAAATTGGTGGCAATTAATAATAGTTTCAATGAAAGCCTCAATAAAACCAGTAACATTTGATGGTCAACCATGCTATTACATTGCAAACTTTGAACCAAGTATGGTAGATGGAATATATATTAACAAAGAAACAGGGCTTTTAGTCGGTGTAACAGAACAAGAACCAGAAACAACACTATATGTATACGAATTTAACACAGTAACAGAAAAAGACTTTGTTGAACCAGACATAAGTGAATATAAAATAGAAGAATAGAAAGAAGGACAAAAACATGGAAAAAATTGCAATTGTAACAGGAGCATCAAAAGGAATAGGAAGAGAAATAGCAAAAAACTTAGCAAAAAATGGAATAAAAGTAATCGCAAACTATAATAAATCACAAAAAGAAGCATATAGTCTAAAAGAAGAACTACAAAAAGAAAACATAGAAATTGACATTGTACAAGCAAATATATCCCAAAGAGAAGAAGCAAACAAACTAGTAGAATTTGCAATAAAAAAATACAAAACAGTCGATATTCTAATAAACAATGCAGGAATAAGCGAATACAAAATGTTCATAGATGAAACAGACGAAGATTGGAACAAAGTAATCAATACAAATTTATACTCAGCATTTGTAATGTCCCAAAATGTAATACCTTATATGGTACACAATAAAAATGGTTGCATTATAAATATATCTTCTATATGGGGAATTGTAGGAGCATCTTTAGAAGTACTATATAGCATTTCAAAAGCAGGAATAAATGGTATGACAAAAGCGCTAGCAAAAGAATTAGGACCATCAAATATAAGAGTAAATGCCATTGCACCAGGAATTATCAACACAAATATGAATGAAAAATTTACAAAACAAGAACTTGAAGAAATAAAAAGCCAAATACCATTAGAAAAAATAGGACAAGTACAAGATATTGCTAAATGTGTAAATTGGTTAATAGAAGACAATTACACAACGGGTCAAATTATTTCTATAAATGGGGGATGGGCAATTACCTAAAAAAGACATGTAAATTCAAATTAAATGAATTTACATGTTTTTTTCTAATTTTCATTTTTAGATAACTTTCTTTTATAATTTCCAGAAATTATTTTTGGAAGATAAGTTATAATTTTATATACAGCTAAACGAATTTTTTTACTCCACAAATAAGACTTCCTTAGTTTTCTTGCATTACCTAAAGAAACATTTTCTTCATCTAAAACTAATAATTCTGTTTGCATTTTTTCAATCGGAAAAACATAGTTTTCGCCATTGTTATTATCCCAATTACCATTTTCATCTTTAAAACAGAAGTTAAAAGTTTCTCCTTCTTTTAATTCAATTTCAGCTTGAAATCCTAAATCTGTTTTTTTCATTTCAATATCATTAACATTATCCCAATTAGATCCAAAACCATAATGAATAGATACTTCTTCAACATTGTTTTGAAAAAGTTGCCCTGTATAAGATATTTTTACTTTGGTATTTTCTACTAATTTGTCTGTATTAAAAAATATATTTTTTGTTAATTCCATTTGCATTCTCTCCTTATTTATCTTTTGCTAACAACATTATAATATTAATTTTTACAATGTTCAAGTATTTTTGCAAAAATTTTAAAAAAAATTGTAATTATTTGTTACTAGTCACAGCCAAATTTATATTTACATGGTCAAAATATTAATATATTATTTATTTGTAACTCCCAACTGCATAACAGACTTTAATACAAAGCGGGTTAATAATGATCTTTTTTAATAACTGCGTAAGCGACCAAACGAGCATAGCGAGTGCGATTGGAGCAACTGACATACCAGTAATTTTCATTATGGAAGTTGTGACACACAAAGTTATGAAAAAAGATAATTATTAACCCACTTTATTAAAAGTCTGTAATTTGTTGGTCCCCCCGAATTGTTACAAATAAATAATATATTAATATTTTGACTAATCAAATAGTTGTCAAAAACGCAAGAATATGATATATTAAAATAGAAAATAAAAATAAGGGGAAATTTAAAAATGAGAGGATTAGTAAAAGAAAAAACGGAGGAAGAAAAAATGAAAGAGCAAGCAAACAAAAGCGAACCAAAAGGAGAAGAAACACAAAGCAAAAAACAAGAAAAAGGAACAAAATTCAGAGTAGCCCAAAGAAAATCTAAAAAAGTAAAAAAATTAGTAGAAAAAATGAATGCAGATCCAAAGAAAAAATGGATAGCACCAACAATAACAATAACTATTATAATAGCAATCGCTTTATTTTGCTCAACAATTTTTGCGTTAATCAACATTAATCAAAACAACATCTTAAGTGGTATTTCTATTGAAGGAATAGACGTATCAGGTCTATCACAAGAAGAAGCAAAGGCTAAAATATTAGCAATATATCAAGAAAAGAAAGAAAAAGAAATAGGAGTACGTTATCAAGACTACGAAACAACATTAAATCCAACACTAATGGAAGTAAATTATGATGTAGAAAAAGCAATTCAAGAAGCCTATTCAATAGGAAGAGAGAAAAATATTTTTGCCAATAACTATGAAATTTTATTTACACTAATTGGCAAGAAAAATATAGAAGTCAATATGTCATTAAATGAAGAAGTAACCAAGCAATCAATTGAAGATATAGGAATAAACCTACCAGGAATTATAATAGAATCTAGTTATGCAGTAGAAGAAGATGAACTTATAATTACCAAAGGAAAAGAAGGTATACGTATTGACACAGACTCTATGATAAACAAAGTAAAAGACTACTTAAACGACATTAACCAAAAAGAAGAATACTTAGAAATACCAGTAAAACAAGAAACACCACAACCAATTGACATTGACAAAATACATGAAGAAGTATACCAAGAAGCAAAAGACGCATATTACACCAAAGAACCATTTACTGTATATCCAGAAGTAGAAGGAATTGATTTTGATGTAGAAGCAGCAAAAGAACTACTAAAAGAAGAAAAAGAAGAATATGTAATAAAATTAGTTATAACCAAGCCAAAAGTAACAATTGACCAAATTGGAACAGAAGCTTTTCCAGACTTATTAGGAACACAAACAACCAGATATGATGTTAGTGATGTTAATAGAACACAAAACTTAATAATTGCTTGTCAAAAAATCAATGGCAAAGTACTTTTAACAGGAGAAACATTCTCTTATAACAAAGAATTAGGACCAAGAACTGCATCAGCAGGTTACAGAAACGGAAAAGTATATGAAAATGGTCAAGTAGTAGATGGAATAGGTGGGGGAATTTGTCAAATTTCTTCAACACTATACAACTCAGTATTAAAATCAAACCTAGAAATTGTAGAAAGAAGAAACCATCAATTTGTAACATCATATTTACCAGCAGGAAGAGATGCAACAGTTGTATATGGAATGACAGATTTCAAATTCAAAAACACAAGAAAATATCCTGTTAGAATAGTAGCAAGTGCTAAAAATGGAATTGCCACAGTATCAATCTATGGAATTAAAGAAGAAAATGAATACACATTTGATTTTGATACAAGAGTAATTGCTTCAATCCCATTCAGCACAAAATATGAAGAAGATGCAAGTTTAGATGCTGGAACGGAAAAAATAAAACAAAAAGGAACAAATGGAATAAAAACAGAAACATATTTAATAAAAATGTTAAATGGAAAAGTAATATCAACAACATTACTTTCTCGAGACACTTATGATGCTATGAATAGAATTATTATAAAAGGAACAAAAGGAACAAACCAAACAACAAACACACCACAACCTACTCCAGAAACAAACACACCAACAACACAAGAACAGCCTCAAACACAAACGCAAACTCCATCCCAAACAAAACCACAGACGCAAGAAAGCACACAAAATACAACAGATATTCCAAATACTAGCCCATCTACAACTGATGATAATATAAATAAAAACCCTTGACAAGAGTAAAAAATGATATTATAATAAATAAAGTTTAATAGAGGAAAACTACAAAGTTTTCCCCTAACTTTATATAAATGGGCCATTAGCTCAGCTGGTAGAGCAGCAGACTCTTAATCAGTAGGCTCCCTATCAAGTGGATAATATATAAATGCCTTTTATTTCTAAGGGTTTGGGCTTTATAATTAAACTATTAGAAAGTGCTTATGCACCACTTTTCACCAGTTTTGCACCAGTTTTATATAAAACTGTGAAACACAATTTTATATTTGGGCTATTAGCTTAGTTTGGTAAAGCAGCGGACTCTTAATCCGAAGACCCAGGGTTCGAGCCCCTGATAGCCCACCATATTAGTATTTTTGCCTATATTGTATATAGGTATTTTTTTATGAAACGTTTTCTGTTCTATGTTCATTCTTAAATATATGTTTATATACCTGTTCCATTGCTTGTTTTTTTCTTTTACTAGAAACACATATATAGTATTTTTGAGTAGTATTAAAATCAGAGTGTCCCATTAATCGCATCAATACAATTTCTTCCATACCTTCTTCTGAACAAAATGTAGCAAATGAATGACGTAATCCGTAAGGTGTCATATATTCTAACTCATATTTTTTAATAAATGTCCTCATACATTTCGATAAATTTTCTGGTACATAAGGTCGTCTATATTGATTTACAAATATATATGAGTTTTCATTCCACTTAGTTTTAAATAGCTTAAATAATCTTTGTTGTTTTTCTTTGTGTTCTAATAAAATTTTCTTTAATCTAGGATTTAATGGTATTTTCCTATAACTTTCCGTTGTTTTTAATCTTCCATCACCTCTTTCATGACCTATAATTCTAACTCCATCATATATAGGGTAATCTTTATAGGCATTATTTATGATCAACTCATTAGATGTTTCATCAATTGCACACCATTTTAGCCCACAAGCCTCCTCTGGTCTTAGTCCTGTAAGGAGCATTGTTTCAAAAAGTAATGAAACATCAGTATTTTCTGTTTCAAAGTAATCTAACCAAACATCTTGTCTATCAGATTCAATAAATATTATAGATTCCTCCTCCTCTGCATAAGGCTTTTGTGGTTTTCTTATTCTTGGAGTATAAAATATATAATTTTTTTCTCTTGCAAAATCAAAAAGCATTTTGAGAACAATATAAACAATTTCTTTAGTTCTATAACCATTAATAGAATTAATAAGTTCTTTTATATTTTGTTCAGTTATAAAACATATTTGTTTATCTTTAAAATAAGGTATTAATACATCTGTTAATGGCGAATTATAACCCTGTACGGTTTTTGGACTTAATGGCTTGGGATTATCTTCTGATTTTTCTGTTAATGATTTTTCATGTTCAAACCATTCTAAAGCAACTGTTTCAAAATCTTTTGATATAACAGGTGTTACTTGATTTTGTTCAAAAAATTCTAATTTATTTTTTTCTTCTAATGTAATTGAAGAAGTTTGAAAAACATTATTAAATTGAACTGACTGATTATTATTTTGATATATATTACTCTGTGGATAAATTGTAGTAGGAATGTTTGTGTTATTTATACTTGTTAGAATTTTAAAAACAGCAGTAGCAGAATCCATTACATCTGAATTTGATGTTAGGTTTAATTCTTGCATAGAAATCATAATCGAATCATAGATATTAAGGCAGATCTCTTTTCTTAATAAATTCATATTTCTATATTCAGTTAATCTTTCAGCAATTTTATTTAAAATTTTACATACAGCATCACTTGGAGAAACACCACTATAAGCAGTTATTCTTGGATTTTTAGCACCTCCTATCACTTTTAAAGTAGCTCTGGCTTGAAAGCCAGAATCTTTTTTTGCAACACTTATTGTGTATTGTCTTTTTAATTCACTTCTATTTTGTTTTACCATTGTACTGGTATTCTGTATCTTTTCCATAAATTATTCCTTTCCGTTTAGAATTGACAGAATATAAATAAATTTAATAATTATATAAGTGAATTGGTTTAAATCTATTTATATTCTAACGTATAATCACCATTTTGTCAGCCCATCCGTAAGAAATTTTTAATATTTATATCCACCATATTGTCCGTAATTTTCTGCAAACCATTTAGGTAGTAATTCTTTATTTATAATAATTTTTCTTTTAAACCTTACTGCTGGAAAGCCCTCTAATTTAACTAATTGGAGCATCAAATTTCTTCCTATTCCTAACATTTTTCTAGCTTCATCTACAGTAATACCTAATTTCATATCATTATTATTTGATTCCATAACAAACCCCTAAAATAAGCCTATAAATACTTATTTCCTTTCCTTAAATTTGGTGAACTTTTCGTACACGGATTTTTTACACAATACGCCTATTGTAAGTCTTTTATTTTGAATAAAAATTTCATTAATAAATCCACCAATAATAATTTTAAAGAGAAAACAAATAAAAAATATCTCTTTCACTTGTTTCCTCACTAAATTGAAATTTTTAAGGTCAAATTTTAAAATTTTTAAAATTTTATTATTGAAAGAATTTAGGATATTTAGAAATTTCCTTTGTATAATACAATACAAATGAATTTATCTGACAAAAATCTATGAAAATATAAATAATTCTGTTTAAAGAAATTGACTATAATTATGATTGATGAATAAAAGTTATTATGATATAATCACCTTGAAAAATAGTAATTTGTAGAGGAGATATTTATGGAAGATAAACAAGTATTATTTAATAATATAGATAAAGTTCACACTAC
>CANQTZ010000039.1 GCA_947626865.1 uncultured Clostridia bacterium | reverse complement strand
CTATTATATTCATTATACAAACTTTTTATTAAAATATCAATACTTTTTGTAAAACTTTTTCAAAAAGTTTTTTAATTGGTTACAATTCAGGTGGTAGAAAAAAGATTATATTTTTTATATTGTCATTTTATAGGATATATTACATAATATGTTTGTTTCTCCTCCAAATTTCGCAAGAAAAGAGGGAAAACATATGAACAACATTGTTAAACTACTTGTATTAGTCGTTATTGCATACATCTTAAAAATGTTCGACTAATACATAACCCCATATTGCTATGGGTCTATTTTTTACATAAAAAATACTGGTGATTGCATTCACTAGTATTTCTTTGTTCCTCTTATACATACGAAACATTGTTAAACCGAATAGATGGAAATAGACACAAAGTATATTTTCATTTCTATTCTGTCATTATTATACTATAGAATAATAAAATTGTCCAACATAATAAAAAATATCATCAATCTTTTGTTATTATTTTCATTTCTTCTGCTGTTAAATTAGTTATTTCCTGTACTTCTTCAACAGACATTCCTTTTTTTAGCAATTTTTTTGCTGTTTCTAGCATTGCTTTTTTTCCTTGTTCAACTCCTTCTTTCCTACCTTGCTTTATGCCTTCTTTTTTTCCTTGTTGTAACCCTCTTCTTAAACCTTTTTCTATTGCTCCTGCTATTTGTGTGTTTTGGTCTTTTTTGTTTTTGTCTATTAAATAAGCTAGCCTTCTTTCTTCTTTATCTCCTATTAGATACTCATATTCTTCGTTCGCTTTTTTTATGGCTTTATTCTCTTTCATGGCTAATTCAACCTCCATTTTATTTCTTTGGATTATAAATTGCATCCATTGTTCTAGCTTTGTTTGGCTCTTTCTTTTTTCTTTTAGAAACTTTGGTATTTGTATGAAGTGTAATTCTAGTTTATCTGTTAATATTTTGTTTTTATGATCTCTTCTTATTCTACATATTTCATGATATGGTCCATCTTTTAATATTGTATAATTTAGTATATTTATTCCAATTGTTCTTTTTGCTATTTTGTAGTCTTCTCCTTTTTCTAAGTTGTTATAATAAATTCCTGACCAATAATATAAACTTCTTTCTATAAAATTATGATAATCATTTACTTGCATTTCGATATTTACAATTGTATCATCATTTAAAATTGCTATTATATCTAATCTTCCTAATTTATTTTTTTCTAAATGTTTTTCTAAACTTACTTCTGTTTGTATTTCTATTTTTTCTATTGGTATATTCAATATTGATATTAAAAAATCTTTTAATATTTCTTCATTACCTTTTTTTCCAAATACTTTTTGAAAAATATAGTTATTTGTTAATGTTAAATTTATTTTTTCCATTTATCCTTCCCTTCTATTTTACCAAAAAGGCATGAAAAATACAACCCTTTAGGTAAAATTTTATTTTTTTGTTCTTTTTGTTTCTTGGATTATTTATTTGATAAAATAATTTTGAAAAAATCTTTTTTACTAAAATGCTCTAAGAATTCTAAGTTGATTAGTAAAACATTAAATATATAATAACATATTTTTCCATTTTATTCAATATTTTTTTTATTTATTTTTTGAAGGTGTCAAGTCTTATGGGAAGCTTCCCATAAGACTTGACACCTTCATTATTCAATTACTGTTGCTGTAAACTAGTCTCTCGCTATGTTTTAGGTTAGTTTTCACAGCGTACAGTCCTACTTATACAAAGCTGAACGGAATCCAACGCTGCTACGGTTGTCGGAAGTGCTATAGTAACCGTGGTCAGAAGCTGGAATGCCGCCGTAGCTGATGTAATAGCCTCCCCTAACGCAACAAGGATAGCTGGAATCCGCAGTGTATTGCTCTAATGTCCATTCATATACATTTCCTGCTATATCATATATATTTAATACACTATTTCTTTCACTTGCTCCTGTTGTTAATAAGACTTTTGTACTTTCTGGCTTTGTGTATGGTGCATCTGTGAAACTTGCTCCGTCGTTTGTTGAATACTTTCCTTTGGTAACTGTAAATGTTGCATTCTTGTAATTTCCCCAAGTAGTAGAATTTGATTTTAATTCATCATATGTCTTTCCATTTTCATTTTTAGTTTCTATATGCTTCATCACTAAATCCCATTGGATTCCAAACATTAAACTACTTTCATAACTTCCTGAATTCATACTTTCTGCTTTTTCTTCTGCTTGACTACATGTTACCCAATTGTATGGGTATGCTCCTTCTTTACATACAGGCATTTCATTTGCTGGATGTTCTGTGTAATAATCTTCGACATAATATCTATAATCTTGACCTACTCCTTTTTCATATCCTACCTCGTATTGCCCTATCCAGAAACCTCCATTTTCATATACACTTTTTAACATCTTATTTTTTAATTCTGTATATTTTTCTGATGTTAACCCATGTTGTTCTTCTGAATACCATTCGTCTGAATATCCATTTTCTCTGTAATCCTTCGCATAATTTTGTAATACTTTTTCTATATTCGTGTAATCTGTTGAACCTGCTGGTGTAGTTGCTCCATTATCAACATTCGTAGTATATTCAGTATTTTTATATATACTTGTTGGCACTTCTATCCATACGTAACTATTTCCACTTCCATCTTCTATCACTAATCCTGTTTTTAAATCGCCTTCTTTTTTGCTAAATTCTTCACTTGGTAAGTATGGCTTTGTGTCTGCTGTTGATGGCAATTCTCCTGTATCTCCGTACAATTCTGAATATTTTATTGTTTGTCCAGTTGTACTTTCGAAACTTTCGTCTCCTGGTTTTCCATCTTTTACATAATCTTTTCCTGTTAATATTTCTTTTATTGTTTGATTTGTTATACTTCCATCTCCGCCATTTGCTAAATCGTCTGTTACATATGCTGCTATGTCTAATTTTGCCTGCTCTTTTGCATCCTCTCTTTGTGTCTCCTCTTTTGCTGTATTTGCCTTACTTAATATTCCATTCTCTCCTGTTAATGTTGCAATACTTACTGCTGCTAAGATTAACAAGACTATGATAGTGATAACCAATGCAATTAATGTTATACCTTTTTGGTATTTTCTTTTACAATTATTTTTCATTTTTTCACCTCCTCTTTCGTTTCTTTCTTTTTGTTTTTCTTTTGCCTTTTCCATCTCTAGTTCTACCTCCCTTTCTTTTTTCTTTTGGTTTTTTCCATGGCTTTAAAGTGATATTATGTTGTGTTTTGATTATACAAACCTTCCCCAATTATATATCACATCTTCCACTTATTTTGCAATACTTTTTTCGACTTTTTTTATATTTTTTGCCACCTTACATGATTTGTTGTGTATCTATTCTTAGTATAAACTATTTCCTTACTTTTTGCAATACTTTTCTAATTCTTAATACAATTGTAATATTTCTGTAATAATATATAATTTATTTGTAACAATCCCTCATCTTTTTCATAAAATATTACATAGATTTATATATTTCGAATATGTTTAAATAAGAGGTGATTTTTTTGGATAACATGAATTTTGACGAAAATGCTATCAATAAAATAAAAGATATGATGAATAAAGGAGACCTAAACAATATCATTTCTCAAATCCCACCAGAAATGATGCAAAATTTTTCTTCAATGATGTCACAAAATAAATCAAACGAAGCACCAAAAAATGAAAATACTTCTAAAACAGATGCCTTTGATTTTAGTAAAATTGATATGAATACAATATTAAAAATGAAAAATGTTATGGAAAAATTAAATTCTTCAGATGATCCACGAACTAATTTGCTTTATTCTTTAAAACCTTATTTGCGAGAAGAACGAAAAAGTAAAGTAGACCAATATGCTAATTTACTAAATGTAGCAAAAATTGCTGATTTATTAAAGAATGATAATAAGGAGAGTCCTCATGATGAATAATTTTTATAACCGTTATTATCGCTACTATAATCCATATATTCCAACACCAAATTTTTCTCCTCAATCTGAACCTAAACAAAAAAATCCTGATGAAACAAATAATGTAGACAAAATTTCTACTAAAAATGAAAATTCATCTAGGTATTATTCTTTTGGACCACTTCATTTCAAAAACCCTTTTTTCAATGATATTGAAGAACCTGTTTTTGAAATTTTAGGAATCCAATTATACCTAGATGATATAATTATTCTTGGTTTATTATTTTTTCTATATAAGGAAGGCGTACAAGATGAATTACTTTTTATTACCTTAATTCTTTTACTTGTAAGCTAACTATCCTATTATAATTTTGTCATTTTCAACACTAATATATGCTTGCTTTATTCTAGGTGTTTCTTCACGATTGATTTCTTTTATGATGTTTGCAATTCTAATTTGCACAGTATCTAGGACACCAGCTGCAATTATTGCTTGCTTATTTCCCTTTGCTCCAGCATGTGCAAGCCCTCTCAAAGCACCTAATACAATGATATTGTCTGATGCAATTACTTCTGCTCCAGAATTTACATCACCAATAACTACTAAACTGCCTTCTGCTTCTATTCTTTGCCCTGAACGCAAGGAACCGCGATGGAACTTTGTTTCTGATGTTGCTATCTTTTTTTCAAATGTTTTTGTAATACTATGTAATCCTAAACTTTTTGGCATATCAAATTCAATTTCTACATCTATTTTGCTTTGTATTAATTCTTGAATTTCATCAATTTCTTTACTTTTTAATACTTTTCCTGTTACTGTAATTGGCGTTTTTTCATCTTGATATAACTTTTTTAGCTCTGGTATTTTCCTTTTTAAATTTTCTATAATTTCAGTTTGTTCTGCTGCTTCATTTATTTTTATAACAATTGTATCCTTTTTTAAATTAATACTAACACAATTTTTCATAATGCCCCTTCCTTTCCTCTTAGCTAATTATCTCATCATTTCTATATAAGGCGTTGCTGACATATCTTCTTGAACATCTTGTACATTCATACCAAAATATTCCGCCATAATATCTCTTACAACTTCTGCTGTATAGTTTCCATGTCCACCATTTTCTACCATTACCACAATTGCAATTTCTGGATTTTCAAATGGAGCAAACCCAACAAACCACGCATGTACTTGATTATTTGGTGCTTCTGCTGAACCTGTTTTTCCTCCAACGCTAACATTAAAATCTTTAAATCTTACATAAGCTGTACCACTTGTATCACTGGTAACTGATCTCATTCCTTCTAATATAGCACTTAAATAACTTTGATTGATTTGTATATCTTCTGAATCGTCTTGCTGTAATCCTAATTTTTGATTTACAAATTGATTTATTTCTTCTCGCGATACTTCTGAACCATCTGCATTACGAATTGTTTTTACGATAGTCGCATCTACTTTATGTCCTCCATTTGCAAGCATACTTATATATCTTGCCATTTGCAAAGGACTAAATTCGTTGTCACTTTGTCCTATTGCTGCTTGTAACGTGTTTCCTGGACTCCAGTATGGCTCATCTGGATGTAACTCTGGTCTACTTTCTTTGCTTGCTAATACTCCAGCTGTTTCGCTTGGTAATTCAACTCCTGTTTTTGTGCCTAAACCAAAATATTTTGCAAATCTAACTAAATTATCAATACCCATTTTATCTGCTGTATCATAGAAAAAATAGTTACATGATTTTTCAATTGCTCCTGAAACATCTAAATATCCATGTCCTCTATGATAATCAGTATAATACCAACATCTTGGTTGATAATCTCTATATTTTGTATAAACTCCTGTATCATTAATTTTTGTTTTTAAAGTAATTGTGCCTGTTTCCAAACCTGCAATTGCAGTTATCATCTTAAATGTAGAACCAGGTGAATAAGAGTTTTGTATAGCTTTATTTACTAATGGCTTTGCAGTATCATCTCTATATTTTGCCCAATTTTCATTACTAATTCCACCTACAAATTCAGCTGGGTTATAGTCTGGATAACTTGCCATTGCTAATATTTCTCCAGAATTAACATTCATAACAACACAAGCACCTGCTCTTGCATCATAACTGTGGTCAAAGCCACCAGATGATATTTTTTGTATGTTTGCAACTAGTGCATTTTCTGCTATCTTTTGCAGATTAGCATCTATTGTTAAAACAACATCTGAACCTGCTATTGCTTCCTCGGAAATGTACTCTGCCGTAGTTGTTCCATCTACCGCCATATCAATTTGTTTTGTTCCATTTTTTCCTTTTAAGTATTCCTCAAATACATATTCAATTCCTGTTTTTCCAATTATATCGTTTTGGCTATATGTTGCTTTTCTTTTTTCGTATTCATCAGCATCTATTCTTGACGCATAACCTAATATGTGAGATGCTAAATTTCCAGATGTGTATTGCCTTACTGGTTTTACCACTATGTTTATTCCTGCAAATTTGTCTGAACTTTCACTAAATTCTGCTACTGCTTCTCTTGGAATTCCTTCTGATATTGTTACAGCTCTTGTACTACTATAACCTTTTTGAGAAATTAGATAACGAATTGCAATAATTTTCCTTACTTCATATACGTTTGTGTTTTTAATATCATATTTGTCTTTGAATTTGTAAAATGCTTGCTCTGCAGTTATATTTTCATCTAAATTGTTATCTTCTTTCCATTTTGCTAAACTTTCATCTGCTATTGTAAATTCATAAGGTTCTATATTAATTGGAAAATTATCTGAATATGAACATTCGTATTTTTCTAAAACTTGTATCATATTCAAAATAGCTGTATTTAAGCTATCTGTGTCTACTTTGCTTTTGTACATTTCTAACGAAAATTCCATTTTTGATGTCACTAGAGTTGTCCCTGTTTTGTCTAAAATAGAACCTCTGGAAGCTTCTAATGTACTTTCTCTTGTTAATCTTGTGTTTGATTGTTCTCTGTATTCCGCTCCATGTACTATTTGAAGGCTAAATAATTTGGCAATTAAGATAATTCCAAAAACATATATTAAGACTGTTAGTATGTTAAATCTTAAATTGATGTTAGCTTTTTTTGCGAAAAATTTCACCAAATTTTACCTCCTTTTCCTTTAAAAGTATCTTGTTAAAATCTTATTGCCTTTGTATTCATTTTCTATATAATATCCAAATTTCTGAAGTATTGGATAGATAATTATTGTTATCATAATGTTATAAATAATTTCAATTGCTAAAATTTTTACAAAGTTTAATAATTCTATGTTAATACCAATAAATATATAATTTAAAAGATATGTTAAACTTTCAAATATAGCTGTTGCAACAATTACCATTACCATAATAGTCATTCGGCTATCTTTTGAAAAATTTTTATCAAATACTGCTGCTAAAAATCCTATTAAACCTAGTCCTACACTATTTATTCCTACTTTTGTTCCAATAATTAAATCTAATAACAATCCTATACTAAGACCATAAATTGTTCCTAAAGTTCTATTAGCAAAAAGTCCTATAAATAAAGTTAATATTACAAATACATTTGGCATAATTCCCGCTATTCTAAACCAACTAAAAAAGTTGGCTTGTAAAAAATACAGGAAAATAGCAGTTATAATTAAGCTAATATGAATAATTGCTTTTTTCAACTATTTCACCTCTTTTATTGATTAGTTATAACCAAAACAGTATCTAATTTATCAAAGTCTACAGCTGTTTCTACTATGGCATATCTATCTGTCATGTTTTGAGTATTAGTAACTTTTTTTACTGTTCCAATATGTATTCCTTTTGGATAAATACCTCCTAACCCAGATGTTTCTATGCTATCTCCTTGTATAATATTCGCTTCTGTTGGAATATACATTGCTTTTAAAGCAGATTTTTCATCTAAGGTTCCTTTACATACAATACTATCTTTTGTAGTACTCATTGAACAGCTTACTGAACTTGCTGTATCTATAATGGTTTGGACTTTTGCTGTACTATCTGTTACTGAAATAACATGCCCTACTAAACCTTGATCTCCAATTACTGTCATGTTTTCTTCCACACCATCTTTTTTGCCTACATTAATAACTAATGTTTTTGAATAATTACTAATATCTTTGTTGATAACATATCCTGATATGGTTTTATATTCTCCATATTTTTCTGTTAAGTCTAAATACTCTTTTAGAGTTTCATTTTGTGTTTTTATATTTTCTAATTCTCTTAAAGATTGCTCAAGTTCACTGTTTCTTTGTTTTAGTTGTTCATTTTCTTCTTTTAAATTATTTATATCTGTAAAAAATGTATGATTCCCACTGATTTTGTTTTTTAAATATGTTAAACCATTTTGTATTGGCATTACTAAGTTACTTGCTATATTTTCAAAAAAAGAATGATTAGTATCTCCATTTGAAAAGATAACAACAAAAATTAAAATAACAATGGTTATAATAATACCTATAATTCCAGTTTTTTTGTCTCGATACATTTTAAACTCCTTATATTTTATTTTCTTTTTCTAGCATTAATAAGTACTGTTTTTAGTCTTTCTAAATCATCTAGTGTTTTACCAGCTCCTTTTACTACACAGTCTAATGGTTCTTCTGCTACATAAACTGGCATTCCTGTTTCCATGCTTAATAGCTTATCTAAATTTTGTATTAAAGCTCCTCCACCAGCAAGAACTATTCCTTTTTCCATAATGTCTGATGCTAATTCTGGTGGTGTTTTTTCTAAAGTTAGTTTTACTATTTCTACTATTTTTCCAATTGATTCTTTTATTGCTTCTTCTATTTGCAAAGATGTTACTGTAACATTTCTTGGCAAACCATCTGTTAAATCTCTCCCTCTTACTTCCATTGTCATTTCCGTCATAAGTGGTATTGCACAACCAATTTTCATTTTTATTTGTTCTGCTGTTGTTTCTCCAATTGCTAAATTCATTTCACGTTTTATATAGTTTACTATATCTTCATCTAACTCGTCCCCTGCAATACGCAAAGAGTGGCTAACTACTATTCCTCCTAGAGAGATAACTGCTACTTCTGTAGTTCCTCCTCCAATGTCTACAATTATACTCCCACTTGGCTCACCTACATCTAATGAAGCTCCAATTGCTGCTGCCATAGGTTCCTCTATTAGATATACTTCCTTCGCTCCTGCCGATATAACAGACTCTTCAACTGCTCTTTCTTCTACTTCTGTAATTCCTGATGGTACACCTACTACAACTCTTGGTTTTCCAATATTATATTTTCTACCTACTTTTGCAATAATATTTTTTAACATTGATTGTGTGGCTGTAAAATCTGCAATTACTCCATCTTTTAAAGGTCTTACTGCTTTGATTTGCTCTGGTGTTCTTCCAAGCATTTCTTTTGCTTCATTCCCAGTTGCCATGATATTCCCAGTTTTTCTATCAATTGCTACAACAGAAGGTTCGTTTAATACTATTCCCTTTCCTTTTAATGTTACTAAAATATTGGCTGTTCCTAAGTCAATTCCTATATCTTTTGACCCAAATGTAAAAAATTTCATTTTTTTCCTTTCCTTTCTTTTTGTTTTCGTTTTTCTGCTTTCATTTGTAAAACAATTTCTGAAAAAATGCTGGTATAGGCTTGATTTCCAATTATTAAGTGGTCTACTAATTCAATATCTAATAATATTGCTGCTTCGTAAAGTCTTTTAGTAAATAATAAATCTTGTCTGCTTGGTGAAGGCTCACCACTTGGATGATTATGTATTAGAATGAATTTTGGTGCTTTCATTCTAACTGGTTCTTCTAATATGTCTTGTATTGAAAAAGTAGTAATATTGTTTGACCCAATTGCAATATCTTTTATTTTTAAAACTTCATTTCTGCTACTTAGTAACACAACTTTTGCTATTTCTTGTTTTTTGAATCGTAATTCTTCTATCATCATTTCAGCTAAATCAGATGGTTGCTTTATGATAATTTTTTTATAATTGTTTGGTTTTGTCATACGACTAGCAAGTTCAGCTACTGCTTTTAGCTGAATTGCTTTTACTCTTCCAATTCCTTTGATTTGCATTAGTTCTTGAATACTAATTGCTCTTAAAAAATTAATGCCTTCTGTTTTTGTTTCGTTTAAATTTAATATTTTTTGTGCTAATTGTACAGAAGTTTCTTCTTTAGTTCCGGTTTTTATTATAATGGCTAATAATTCTGCATTTGATAATGCGCTTTCTCCATACCATTCGAATTTTTCGTATGGTCTTTCTAATTCTGGTAATTGTTTGATAGTGTTTGACAAATACAACGTTCCTTTCTGGTTTTAATTAGCCCCTATTATATTTTTTTGTAAATAAATATTGCAAGTACCATTCCTATTATACTTGATATACTAATTTTAAATAAAAGTGCAAATGTTATTTTTATTACGCTTAAATCTAATACAACTGGATTTTCTAATCCAAAAGTTCTACTATAGGATAACCACCATAGCCAGTCTACTTTGTTTGCTAATTCGCCTAATAGTCCCCCTACTACTAATCCTGATAAAATAAATACAAGTAATACCCATATATTTTTCTCTTTTGTTGCCATGTTTTTTCATTCCTTTCTACATTATAATTTTTGTTTTTTCTTACGGCTATTTGTTTTTATTCCACTTCTGAATTATTATATATTGATTTAACAAATTTTTCAAGTAGAAAACTTATATTTTGAAAAAAATTTGACTTATTTTTTTTAATATGCTATAGTGGTTTTGGAGGGGGAATAAAAATGGAATATAATAATAATGCTTTAGTCTTATATAATCTGTTAAAAAATGATGGTATTATAAATTCTGTAGGTAAAATAACATTCGAACTAGCTCATACTAGTGTAGATATATCAACTACAGATACAGTAGGTCAATCATTACAATCATGGTTGAAACAATATATGTTAGATAAAAATATAGTATTTATGGAAATGGATAATACTCAAGAATTTCCTGATTTCATTCTTGATTCAATTGATAAAGAAAATAATTTATTAGAGGTAAAAGCTTTTAATTATAATGCTGGTCCTGGATTTGATATTGCAAATTTTGAATCTTACTGCGATTTTGTTAGAATAAAACCTTATATATTAAATGCTGATTATTTGATTTTTGGTTATTCCATGACTGATGCAGAAATCAAAATAGAAAATATTTGGATTAAGAAAATTTGGGAAATTTCTAGTTCTTCTGGAACACATCCATTAAAGGTACAAGATAAAAGAGGTATAATATACAACATAAGACCTTGCAAATGGTATGGTACAAATAATAATAGATTTCCAGCATTTACCTCACAAGAGCAATTTATAAAAGCCATATATAATACATTAAGAGAATATCAGCATTCGAGAATAAATGCAGATGAATGGTTATCTGATTTAAAAATGAATTATAAGAAATATTATAATAAATCTTTAGATGTTTAAATACTGAGGTTACTGAACCTCAGTATTCTGTTTTTTTATCATTGTTTACTTTTAAACTATTTATATATGTATTAGCAATTCTTTCTGATACCTCTTTAACAACATTTATTACTACTGTATTTCCCAATAAGTCAAAACCATTCTTTTTATCTTTTTGGTTATCAAAGTCCTCTAATGTGTAGGTTTCAGGATATCCAAACAATCTCAATCCTTCACGAAGAGATAACGACCTAATACCTCCATTATCTATAATTCCCAATTTATCAACATCCATTGCAACAAGTGTCGGAGCAATATCGTTTGGATCTAAAATTTTATTATATTCAAAACTAAGCTTACCAGAAACAATATTATATCCTATTTCTTTGCTTTTATCTTGAACTCTCTTTTTCGTTACTTTTCCATCATCTGCAACAAGTGTAACTTCCTGTTTTGGATATTCTTTTTTTATATATCCTTTTTTCTCCAAATCATTTAACATTTCTTCTAAATTTGGTGTATCATAAAATGTTTTTATTTGATTTACAGTTAATGGCATTCCATCCATCCATTTTATTCCTATTTCTTCTGCCCATTTTTTCTTGCGTCTTTCCTTTAGTAGTCTTGATAATAACTGTTTTTGCTCTGATGTTATTTTTCCCTTTAGTTCTAAATCCCAACTATGTATATTATCCTTCCCTCCTCTTTTGTCTTTAATTGATTTTCCATATAATTCTTCAGGAGTGAATTTTTTAAATACACATTTAGTAAACTCTGTATCTTCTGTTTTTAAATTATTTTCTAGTATATCTTTAAGTACCTTTTTACTCTCTTTAAAATTATCTAAATTTACCTTATTATCTAATGTTCCTGTAATGTATACCCTTTTTCGTGATTGAGCTACACCAAATTCTTTAGAATCTAGTAATTTCCATTCCACATTATATCCTAAATCTTCTAATTTTTTTAATATAATCTTAAATGTTCTTCCTATTTTATCTCCTTTATTTTCTAAATCATGAGTAACCAAACCTTCAACATTTTCAAGTAAAAATCCATATGGTTTTTTTTCTTTTAATATCCTTTCAACTTCAAAAAACATTGTTCCCCTTGTATCTGCAAAGCCCTGCCTATTACCAGCAGTACTAAATGGCTGACAAGGAAAACCTGCTAACAAAAAATCAAAATCCTCTATTGAATTAGCATCTATTTCACAAATATCTCCTACTAGTTTTTTATGTTTAAAATTTTTATTTAATGCTTTTATAGCTGATGGTTTAATTTCAGATGTTAGAACACATTCCGTTTCAATTCCTTTTGTTTTAAAAGCTTCCTCAAAACCTAACCTTAATCCACCTAATCCAGCAAATAAATCTATAAATTTAATTTTTTTCATATTTTGCACTTCCTCATTTCAATCTGTATTTTTTATATCATATATTTAATTTAATGTCAAGAACATTTGTTTTATTTTCTTAAATTTTTATTTAATGATATTTTAACATATCTTGAAAAAATAATCCATTAATTACTAAATTAATTTTTATGAAAATCTTATACTACAGAGGCAACTCACCATGACACCATTATCTAGTCTCCTCTTAATGCTATTGCCAAAAATTGTGTCTTTTCATATAATAAAATATATAGTATAATATAATTAGTATGTTAGGAGAGGAGTTTATCTTTATGAAAATAGAAAAACTAACAGAGAATAAGATTCGCGTTATTATGCAGTTTGATGAAATAAATTTAAAAAATGTTAATTTTAATACTATTATGAGTAAGGCACTTGAAAGAGAAGGGTTCTTTTTTGAGATTTTACAAAAAGCCGAAAAAGAGGTTAATTTTCATACTGAAGGTTGTAAGTTGTTGATTGAAGCTTTTTCTTCTTTAGAAGATGTGCTAGTTCTTACTATTACAAAATATTTGGTTGATAATAATAATATGAATGAGCTTAAAAAAGAAGAGACAAAACCTAAAAAATTAGTTGTTCGAAGAAAGACTGTACCAAAGATGAGTACAAATTTAATATGTACTTTTCCAAATTTTAATGTTTTTTGTGAGTTTTGTAATTTTATGAAAAGTTCTACTGATTTTGATATGAAAAAAATTGCAAAAAGTTCTAGTTTGCATTTATTACATAATACTTATTATTTGTTACTTAAAAATATTAATCCTGAACATGAAAAACTAGATTTGTTATTTTCTGGCTTGTGTGAGTTTGGAAAGTTTACTTCTTTTTCAAATAATTTTGAAGCTAAGTTACTTGAACATGGGAAGGTAATTATTAAGAAAAATGCTATTGATGTTGGGATTAAATTTTTATAATTTATTTATATATTATAGTTTTAAAAGTTGATTATAATGTATTTTCATACATTATAATCAACTTTTCGCGTAACACACGCAAAATTCATTTGTTCCTCCTAATATTCTATATTACAAATATCCTACACTCATCACTAGGACATTACTAGGAAAAATACTAGGACATTTTTATTTTAACTTGTATTTTTTATTTGAATCATTTTCATTTTGCCCTTCCCATGCAATTAATCCTTTTTCTTCTAATTTTGCAACAATTCTTCTTGCTGTTCTATCTGTTTTGTTAATATATTTTGCAATTTCAGATGTAGAAACTAATTCTTTTTCTGCAATATAATTTAATGCTAATCTTTCAGTATTATTAAGTCCATCTAATTTTTTATCAAATTTCTTATTTAAGTTTACATCATGTGAATCTTTTAATAATTTTTCAAGTGTTTCATCAATCATTTTTAACATAAATTCTATAAACTCATTTGAATTTCCATTATTATTACAATTATTAATAGCCGTATAATAATCTTCTTGATATTTTTTTATTAAGCTTTCTATAGGTACATATTCAAAAATTTCTTTCCATTTTGAAAGAATAGCTGTCTGCCATATTCTTGCCATTCTTCCGTTTCCATCAGAAAAAGGATGTATAAATACAAATTCATAATGAAATATAGAAGAAAGTATCAATGGATGTACTTTGTCTTTTGCTTCTTTCATCCAATTAAATAATTGTTCCATAAGTTCAGGCACCATATTTTCAGGTGGAGCCATAAATATACATTTATCTCCATCATAAACACCTTCCCCATGATTTCTAAACTTTCCATTTCTTTCAACCGTTAAAAATGTCATTATCCCATGTATTTTCTTTAAATCTTCTATTGAATATGGGTCTATTTTTGATATTTTCTCATATGCTTCATAAGCATTTTTAACTTCTTGAATATCTTGTTTATCTCCAATTACCATTTTTCCATTTATTACATCTTCTACTTGAAATAAGGATAATTGATTATTTTCAATGGCTAAGGAAGAATGTATTGAGTTAATTCTATTTTGTTTTCTTAATTCTGGCATTTTATTTAAATTTGTATAAGTATTAATTTCTCCAACTTTCTCCATTATCTTTGAAACATATTCTAACATTTTATCAGTTATTGTATATGGTGGATAATCCATTTTTTACCTCCATTTTAATATTATTCTTCTTGAGCTCTTTTTCTAAAACTATAAACATTAGCTTTATTTTTACATTGTGGAGTATCATATTCTGCCTTTGAGTTTTTTGGAATAAATGCTTTATGGCAGAATTTACAAATTTTAAGCATAATAGTATC
>CANQTZ010000038.1 GCA_947626865.1 uncultured Clostridia bacterium | reverse complement strand
CATTTCCAATGGTATAACCATCATACCATTTTTTTACTTCTTCTTTATCTTCTTGGACATTAAAATCTTCTATCATTTTTTCCATTTCTTCTTCTGTGAAGCCAAAATCCGTACTAAACTCATCATCTAATACTGTATATACTTTAAAATTATTTGCTCCGACTAATTATACTTTCCTTAGCTATTCCTGATATTCCTGTTACTACAGTTTTTTCTAAGTATGAATTATCTTTACATGTTACTCCGTAAAATGTTCCGAAAAATTCTAATACTTTTCTATAATATCCATCTTCATAAACCTTTTGTAATGGTACATCATATTCATCTATTAATAACATTACATTTTTTTCATAATAACGATTTAAATATTTTGATAAATCCTTTATACTATTTTTTAAAGCCACTTCATCTTCTCGACAAAATAAGATGTCTTCTATTCTCTTTTTTTCAAAATCATATATTTTATCACTATCTAACAAATATCGATGTTGCTGATAAATATCCAATACCGCTGTTTTTAGGTCTAATATCATATTTTCATAAGTTGTGCCTTGTACATCTTTTAATGTCATGTATATACAAGGATAGTATCCTAATTTTGAGGTATATTTTTCTTCTTGCTCCATTATTTTTAAACCTTCAAATAATTGCTTACTATCTTTTTGTGTGCAGTCAAAATAATACCTTAGCATACTCATATTTAAAGTTTTTCCAAATCTTCGAGGTCGTGTTACAAAAGCTACTTTTGCTGGATTATCTATAATCTTCTTTATATATAATGTTTTGTCAATATAATAATCATTTGCAATTCTTAATGCTTTAAAATCACTCTCTCCTATTGCTATTCCTTGCATTTTATCCCTCCTTGTTTTATTTTTCTCTTTTTAACTGATTTCATTTTACTATAAATAATGCTAAAAAGCAAGTAAATCTATATACAAATAATTGTTACAATAATTATATAGAGAGGAAAAAATTTTTAACATACTCTATTGCAAATACATAAATTTTATGTTATAGTGTAGCTAACTTGTTGTTGAGTCCCGAAAGGAGAAATTATGGTTGACTTAAGAAATGTAGTAAATACTTTAACACCTTTAGTCACTTATGGATTTAAATCCTGTGATATGAAAAAGGGTATAGAAGTATATCACTTATCATCGGAAATGGCTTCTGTAACAGATCCCATTCTTGCTGGGTACGATTTAGGAGAACCTCTTATAGTTCTGCCCTATGCCGTAAGGGAATGGAGCGATTTTCTTATAAAACATAATTGTAATGTTTCAAATGGAGATCCTCGATTTCATGATGAATTTGAAGATGATATTCATTTTCAAGTTTGCTGTGGACATTCTTGGGGAGATTATTATTTTGACAGATTTTGGTTTTCGGTTAGTTTTCGGTTAAATAATTAATTACTAATTAGTAATTTATCTTGATTACAAGCCCCCTCTTTTTCGACCAAAAACGCAAAAGAGGGGGCTTTTTCTTTTATTTTTAGCATAAAAAATCCCCGCCTTAGCCGTCAGTACCTGAGAATTTTTAAGGACCTGCTCCTACAAACAGGTGGGTGCTTACCTAAATACTTATGGGCTTCTCACTATCGTTTCTGTGAGCTTGCACGCCATATTCAGAGATCAGCCCCTCTTCAAATGTGTTGGTTCTAAAAATTCTGTCTTTACGCACTATGCAGGGTATTTTTCTTTGTTCTTTTTAAGTTATTTATATTGTAACATGGTAAAACCTTTTTAACAAATCAAAAATATAGCCTAATTAATTCTTTTTCTTTTATTATATCAATTTATCTTCTTTTTTCATAGTTAAATCTCACTTAATTGTATTTTTCTTAATTTGATTTTCTTCTTATACTATGATAAAATGGATATAATATTGTTTTTACATTACATACAATAATATACACATAAATTGCAAAAAGCTACCTAATAAAATAAATAAATGAAATATTGAATGTGAATATTTATGTTTTTTTCCTACAGCATATAAAATAGCTCCTATTGTATATGCTATTCCCCCAGAAAGTAATAATATGAAACCTGTATTGCCTAATAATTGTGGAAGTAAATTGGCTCTCATTATAATGCACCAGCCCATTAATAAATAGCATACCATAGAAAATGCTTTAAATTTTTTTATATCAATTGCATTTAGTATAATTCCTAAAATAGCTAGAAACCATATTACACCAAATATTGTCCAACCAATGGCAGGTTCTTGCTGTCTTATAGTACATAATGTAAATGGTGTGTATGAACCAGCTATCAATAAAAATATGGAGCAGTGGTCTAATATTTGAAAAACTTTTTTTGAATTTCTTTTTGGACTTAGTCCATGATAAATACTAGACATTGTATATAAAATAATCATTGTTGAGCCATAGATTGAAGCACTAACTACTCCATACCCATTCCCATGTATTGCTGCAAAAATAATGCATAATACAGTTGCTACTACCCCTAAGACTGCTCCTACTATATGAGAAGTCATATTAAAAATTTCTTCTCCTTTAGTATATGTTGGTAGTATTCTATCTTTTAATTTTGTTCTTTGCATTTTTCCTTGCTCCTTTTACCTTTTGTATTATAACATTATTAAGTTTTTTTGTCCATATTTTTCTTTTATTATTGCCTCATTACTTTAGCCAATTTGCCGATTGCTTTTGTTTCAATACGTGATACATACGAGCGAGAAATCCCCATCATTTTTGCTATTTCATTTTGGGTTTTTGGTTTGTGTCCACCTAAACCAAATCTCAGCTCTAAAATAGTTTTTTCCCTATCTTTTAAAATTTCTTTCATTTTCTCACACAATAGCTTAATTTTCATTTTGATATCTACTTCATCTTCTATGTTTCTTTCATCATTTTCTAAAACTTCTTGAAGTGTTACTACATTATCATCCTTATCTTTCCCAATTGGTTCGTTCAAATATACTTCCGCTCCTAATTTTTTCGTTGCTCTCAAATGCATTAGAATTTCGTTATCAATGCAGCGAGAGGCATAAGTTGAAAGCCTTGCGCCCTTTTCTACATCAAAACTATTAATGCCTTTAATCAAACCAATTGTGCCTATTGATATTAAATCATCTTGATCTACTTTTACGCCACTATATTTTTTAGCTACATGTGCAACTAATCTTAAGTTTCTTTCAATTAAAATATTTCTAGCTTCTTCATCTCCTTTTGCCATCTGTTGTAAGCAATTTCTTTCTTCTTCTTGTGTTAACGGTTCTGGAAACAAATTTCCACCTTGGATATAGCCGAACTACAAATACTGCTGATTTCAAAAATTCAAAAAATCCTAAAATTCCCGTCATGCAAAGTGATGATAACATAAATTGACCTCCATTTTAAAACTCTTATGAAAGTATATGTTTTTGAAAAATGAAAAGTGCCTGACCTTTTTAAATCATCATATATTTTTATATTCATCATACATTTTAAAGAGGTGTTAGTTTGAAAGAATGTAAGCTTTCATTTCTATGTGTGCCTTTTAAATGAAGCAAGAAAGGAATGGAATTTCTTATGAATTTTTTATTAAATTGTTTAAAAGGAATGGCAATTGGTGCTGGTGCTATTTTACCTGGAATTAGTAGTGGTGTTTTTTGTGTTATTTTTGGTATTTATGAAAAACTTTTGGATAGTATCCTAAATTTTTTTAGTGATATAAAAAATAATGTTAAATTTCTTCTTCCTATTGTAATTGGAGGTTTTTTTGGCGTTATTTTACTGGGTAATGTTCTAAATTATTGCTTATATACATTTCCCATTCAAACCAAATCATTATTTATTGGATTAATTTTAGCTAGCATTCCCCCTTTAATAAAGCAAATTCCCACAAAAAAAAGATGGAAACCTATTAATCTTGTTTCCTTCTTTTTAGCTCTTTTGGTTGGAATTGTTTGTATTTTTTTAGAAAATTTTATGCCTAACTATACACTTCAAACAATTTCAATTCCCTATTTAATTTTATGCGGCTTTTTGATGTCTATTGGCGTTGTTGTGCCTGGAGTTAGTAATACCATTATTTTAATGCTTTTAGGAGTTTATCCAATTTACCTAAATTCAGTTTCTAATTTGTATTTTCCAATCTTAATTCCTCTTGGAATAGGGCTTGTAATTGGTGGTTTCTTTTTTATGAAATTAACAAAATACTTATTAGATTCCTTTTTTATACCAACTTTTTCTGGAATTATTGGTTTTACAGTTGGCTCTATTTTTGTACTACTACCTAGCTTTTCTTCATCTATAGACGTGCTAATTGGTACCTTATGTGTTTTTCTTGGTTTTTATATGGTAAAATTATTTCCAATTAGTTAACCAGCCCATAAATATATTTGGTAACCCGTCCCAAACGATACATCAATGTACCGTTAGTGCCTGTCCCAAATGATACATCAATGTATCATTTGGGACAGGCACCAGTGGCACATCACTTTTTTCTTCTTAAAATCCAGTCTTTTTGGCAGGCAATTGGTAATGTCATTTTTACTTGTTGCCCTTTTACTCCTGGACTTATTTGTGTTATTGGCTCGTCTGTTTCGGCATCCCATAAATCTTCTATTTTGAATGTTAATGGGTCTATTTTGTTTGGTATTATAAGTTCTAAGGTGTCTCCTACTTGTAATTTATTTTTTATTTCTATTATGTATTTTTCTTCTTTTTTTGTTTTTGTTGTTTGGGTTGTTTTCATTGTTTTCGTTGTTTTTACTGTTTGGGCTGTTGGAATCGTTTGTGCTGTTTGGATTGTTTTAGTTTCTGCACTTTTTACGATTTTTCCACCAAATTCGTATTGTTCATTGTATTGCCTTCCAGCGTATTCTTGTATGTCTTTATTGTTTCTATCGTTGAAATAGAATGTTGTTAAGCCTCTAGTTTTTACTTTTTCTAATTCTTTTTGATATTTTGTATAGTCATAGTTTTCTGGATTTTTTTGATAGTCGTCTATTGCATTGCGATAGGCATTGATAACACTTGCAATGTAATATTCTGTTTTTAGACGCCCTTCTATTTTTAGGCTGTCAATACCCATATCGATAATTTCTGGTAACTCTTTGATTAAGCATAAGTCTTTGGATGAAAAGATGCTTGTCCCATATTTGCTTGTTTCTATTGGCATTAATTGTCCCGGATTGTTTTTTTCTTCTGCATATAAGTTATATGACCATCTACAACTTTGTGCACAATCACCTAAATTAGCACTTCTACAAGATAAAAAGTCACTTAAAAAACATCTCCCTGAAAATGCAAAACATATAGAACCATGCACAAATATTTCTATTTCTAAATCTTTTGGTTTGTTTTCCATGATGTATTTTAATTGCTGTTTGTTCATTTCTCTTGCCATAATTACTCTTTTAGCACCATTTCTGTACCAAAACTCGCAATCTTTTAGGCTTATTATATTGGCTTGTGTGCTGATATTTATTGGAACGCTTGGAGCATATTGCTTTATAGCATCTATTACTCCTACATCTGCCACAATTATTCCATCTGGTTTTAAAATTTCTAGTTTTTTTGCCATTGCAATAATTTCTTCATATTTATCGTCCCATGCAAATATGTTTAGTGTTACATAGACTTTTTTTCCAATTTGATGTGCATATTTTATAGTTTTTTCTAAATCTTCTTCGTCCATGTCAGCTCTGGTTCTTAGTGATAATGAAGATGTGCCACAATAGATTGCATCTGCTCCATAAAGGTATGCTATTTTAGCTTTTTCGAAGGAACCTGCTGGTGCTAATAGTTCTATTGGTTTCATATTTTTTCCTCCTCTTTTGCTTCTCCAATTTTTACGTCTACAATGCTATTTAGCTCCTTAAGTGCTTTATTTAATTTTTCTAATTTTTCTAACTTTCTTGTTTCCATAATGATATCAATTTTTACATTGCTTGGATTCATTTGTGTATTTAATGCTAAAATGTTTAATCTGTTTTGTGCAAATATTTTTGTTATATCTAAAATTAAGTTATTTCTGTCTAGTGCTATAATTTCTACTAGATATTCTGTTTTTTCTTTCCCCTGATTTTCATCTAATAGTTTTATAATTTGACTTTTTGCTTTTGCTGTTTTTATAACATCTAGCCATTCTTTTTTTGGCTCACATTCATCTTCTTGTGTTATAATTTCTACAATGTTTCCATTTTTAAGCTTTGTTACGATTGGCATATCAATGCTATTAATTTTACAAGCTTTTATGTGTGTTCCTATTTCATTATGGATATGATAAGCGAAGTCTATTGCTGTTGAGCCTTTTGGCAAAACCATGATATCTCCCTTTGGCGTAAAAATATAGATTTCATCATCTAGTAATTCTGATTTCAAAATATTTAAAAATTCATTTGGATCTTCTACCATATTTTTAAATTCTAAAGTATCATGTATTCCTGCTAATCTTTCTTTAAATTCAATTTCTTCTTCGCTCATATTTATTTTCTTTAGATATGGGAAATAATTTGTGATTCCATATTTTGCAATTCGGTTCATGTCATAGCTACAAATTTGCGCCTCTATTAAAACACCTTTTTCTCCCACAATAATTTCGTGAATTGCTTGATACATGTTGTTTCTCGGAATTGCTATGTAGTCTTTAAAAGTGCTTGGTAATAGCTTATAGATTGTATTTAAAATTCCTAATATTTTGTAACAATCTTTTTTGTCCTTTGCAATAATTTTTAGTGAGAATAAATCATTTATTTGGTCGATTGTAATATGCTTTTCTTCTATTTTTTTATAGATATTGTATAAATGCTTTGTTTCGATTGATAAAATAGCAACTATTCTTTGCTTTTTTAGTTCTTTTTCTATTCTTCCTTTAGTTTTTTCTAGTCTTTCTCTATTTTCTTCTAATTTTCTTGATAAATCTTGAGTTATTTTTTCATATTCTTCTTGTTTTAAATATTGGAAAGCCCCATCTTGCAACCTCATTTTCATATCATACATTCCCAATTTGTGGGCAATTGGTGCATAAAATTCTATGGTTTCTTTGGCAATTGCAATTTGTCTATCTTTTCGTAAATATTTTAGAGTTGTTATATTATGTAATCTATCAGCCAATTTTAATAAAATAACTCTGATATTTTTTTCCATAGCAATAAACATCTTTTTATAATTTTCTGCTTGCTTTTCTTCTGTTGATTTAAATAAATTAGTAAGTTTTGTTACTCCTTCAACAATATCGGCAATCTCTGCTCCAAAATTTTCTTCTATATCATTATAAGTTGCATCAGTATCTTCTACTACATCATGTAATAAGGCAGCACAAATAGTTTGGGTATCAAGCCCTAAATCTGCTATAATATAGGCTACATGGATTGGATGTATAATATATGGTTCGCCTGATTTTCTAAGTTGAGTTTTATGTTTTTCTGCAGCGTATAAATAGGCTCTTTCTATTAAGTTTTTATCAATATTTTTATTTTTTCTTTTTCCTTGTCTTATAATATCTTTTATAGTAATATCATTCTCCACTTCCATATTTCTACCCCTTCAATTTTATTTTATTTTTTTGCTAATTGCCAATCCATCTCCCACTTCTAAAATCTGAGTCTCCAAAAATTCATTTTCTTCTACTTCTTTTATGTATTCTCTTAAATTTCTAACCGCGGTACGTTGCTTATGTTTGTTATAATCACTAAGTACATAACCTTTATATAAAATATTATCGGCAAATATAATTCCATTTATTTTTATCATTCTTAGGGCTTCTGCTAAAAAGAATGGATATTTGCCTTTGGCAGCATCAATAAAAATCATATCGTATTTTTCGTTTAAAGTTGGTAAAATTTCAACTGCATCCCCCTCATAAATGTGGACTTTATCTTCTAATCCAACTTTTTTTAGATTTTCTTTTGCTTGTTTTAACATTTCCTCTTCTCTTTCTATTGTATCAATTCGTCCATTTGGGGCTAAGAATTTAGAAAAACACATTGCAGAATAACCTACTGCCGTTCCTATTTCTAGTATTTTTTCTGGTTTACTTTCTTTTAAATACTTTTCCATAACAGCAAGTGTATCATCCATGATAATTGGGATATGATCTTGCAATGCTTTTTGTTTTATTTTTTCTAATTCTTCCATTTTATCCACTCATTTCTTATCTAATTAGATTTATTTCTAGCTGCTCTTTCTCTTTCTTTACTATCTAATATTTTCTTTCTTAAACGAATTGACTTTGGTGTTACTTCTACTAATTCGTCATCTTGTATAAATTCTATTGCTTTTTCTAGTGACATTTGAATTGGTGGCACTAAACGAAGTGCTTCGTCTGAACCAGATGCTCTTGTGTTTGTTAAATGTTTTTCTTTACATACATTGATTGCTAAATCTTCTCCTCTTGAGTTTAGTCCTACAATCATTCCTTCATATACTTCTACACCTGGTCCTATAAATAGTTCTCCTTTGTCTTGTGCATTATATAATCCATAAGTTACTGATTTTCCATTTTCAAATGCTACAATTGTTCCTCTTACTCTTGCTTGAATATCTCCTTTAAATGGTTCGTAAGAGTCAAAGATGTGGTTCATTGTTCCTTCACCTTTTGTATCTGTTAAAAATTCTGTTCTATAACCAATTAAACCTCTTGCTGGTATTTTAAATTCAATTTTTGTATGACCAATTTCTGCTGGTTCCATGTTTACCATTTCTGCTTTTCTTCTTCCTAGTTTTTCGATAACATTTCCTACACAATCATCTGGAACATTTACAACTAGTCTTTCTATTGGTTCACATTTTTCTCCGTTTATTTCTTTGAATATAACTTTTGGACGAGATACTAAAAGTTCAAATCCTTCTCTTCTCATAGTTTCAATTAAAACAGATAAATGAAGTTCTCCTCTTCCTGATACTTCAAAAGAATCTGGTGTGTCGGTTTCTTTTACTCGTAATGATACATTTTTTTCTAGTTCTTTAAATAATCTATCTCTAATATGTCTTGATGTAATAAATTGCCCTTCTTTTCCTGCAAATGGTCCATTGTTTACACTAAAGGTCATAGAAACTGTTGGTTCGTCAATGTCTACAAATGGTATTTTTTCTGGATGGTTGAAATCGCAAATTGTATCTCCTATATTGATGTCTCCAAGTCCTGCAAGTTCAATAATGTCTCCTGCTTTTCCTTCTTCTACTTCTACTTTATTTAATCCTACATGTGTATATACTTTTGCAATTCTTCCTTGTGTTATTTTATCTTCTTTTCCACAAATAGAAACTGGCATACCAGTTTTTATAATTCCTCTTTCTACTCTACCACAAGCAATTCTTCCTACATAATCGTCATAATCTATATTAGATACTAGCATTTGTGCAGGTCCTTCTTCATCACAGTTTGGAGCTTGAATAGTGTTTATGATAGTTTCAAATAGGCAAGAAAGGTCTTTACTATCTTCATTTAAGTCTTTTTTTGCAATTCCATTTTTTGCAGAAGCATATATTACTGGAAAATCTAATTGCTCGTCACTTGCATCTAATTCAATAAATAATTCAATTACTTGGTCTACTACTTTTTCTGGAGTAGCTCCTGGTCTGTCAATTTTATTAATAACAACGATTGGCTTTAACCCTAAAGCTAAAGATTTTTTTAGAACTTCTCTTGTTTGTGGCATTGCCCCTTCAAATGCATCTACTAAAAGAAGTACTCCATCTACTGTTTTTAAAACTCTTTCTACTTCTCCACCAAAATCTGCATGTCCTGGTGTATCTACAATATTTATTTTTATATCATCATGCATTACTGATGTGTTTTTGGAAAGAATGGTAATTCCTCTTTCTTTTTCTTGGTCATTTGAATCCATTATTCTTTCTTCTACTTGTTCATTTTCTCTAAATATATGGCTTTGTTTTAGCATGGCATCTACTAAAGTTGTTTTTCCATGATCTACGTGTGCAATTATTGCAATATTTCTTATTTTTTGGTTGTTCATCTTTTATTTCTCCTTTTTGCTAGGATTCATTAGCTTTAAATCCCTCTTTTATTTTATAAAAATTTTAAGGACTTTTCTTTAAAATCCTTTTAAATGGATTTTTGAAATGTCCTAAACCCTTTTTATTATACTACTTATAAGCTATTTTGTCAATTGTATTATATGTTCCATAATATCTTGTGTTACTTTTGCTAAAACTTCTTTGTCTTTACTTCCTTTATATTCACTATAATCTAAAGGTTCTCCATAGTGAATGGTAACTTTTTTATGTTCTTTGGTTCCTCCTTTTATGCCAGCTGGTACAACTTTTGCTCCACTTCTTATTGCAAAAAATGCTACTCCATCTTTTATTTTTTCTCCTTTTTCTAATCCATTTCTAGTACCTTCTGGAAATAAAGCTATACATTCTCCATTTTTTAATGTTTTTAAAGATTCTTTTATAGCATTTACATCTTTTTCATCTCTTTTTACATGAATTGCATCAAATGCCCAGCCTAAAAAATTGAAAAATGGATTTTGGGCAAGTTCATCTTTAGCTAAAAATCTCATATCTCTCTTGGCAGTTACTACCATTAATGGTGGGTCAAGATAGCTTCTATGGTTTCCACAAAATATAACTGGTCCTTCTTTTGGTATATTTTCTAGTCCTAAAATTTCTGCTCTATAATAAATTTTACACCATATATATATAGCTCCTCTTACAATCCATTTTATTACTGCTTTTATTGCTTTTTTCAAATTTCACCCTCCTTTTCTTTTATTAATCTTTCTATTTTTTCTACTACTTGTGCAATTGTCATGTTGCTAGTGTCTATGTAAATAGCATCTTCGGCTTTTTTTAGCGGTGCTAATTCTCTACTTGAATCTCTTTTGTCTCTATCAATTATTTTCTCTAATACCTCGTTGTAAGAACTTTCTATCCCCTTTTCTTTATTTTGTGCTACTCTTCTTCTTGCTCTTTCTTCTGGCGAAGCATCTAAGTAAATTTTTAGGTCTGCATTTGGAAATACTACAGTTCCTATGTCTCTACCTTCCATTATAACATTTTTCCCTTGTGCTACTTTTCTTTGTAGTTCTACTAATTTGCTTCTAACTATTGGAATTGTAGAAACTGGAGAAACAAAATCATTTACATCATTTTCTCTAATTCTTTTAGTAACTTCAGAGCCATTTAAGAAGATTTTTCCTTCTTCATTCATTTCAATTTTTATGTTTTTTAATATTTCTTCAATTTTTTCTTCTTCATTCATTGTAACATTTTCTTGTAACATATTTAATGTTACACATCTAAACATTGCACCTGTGTCAATGTTTATTAATCCTAATTTTTCTCCTACTAATTTTGTGATTGTTCCTTTTCCTGAACTTGCAGGTCCATCTACCGCAACTATTAATGACATTTTTTCCTCCTTACTCCTTTTCTGGTACATAAACATTTCTTGCTACTATATCTAATTGAACAACATTCATAGCTGTCAATTTTTCTATTTCTTTTTTAGCTTTTGCTTTAAATTCTTTTAATCCATCTACTACATTGTAACCATACATAATGGTTACTTCCATATATATTTTAGCACCTTCTCCATAATTTTCTACTCTAGTTTTTAATATTTTATAAATAGCTGGATTTTGCAATGCTAAATATTCTGTAATTTGCCTAAATACTAAATCAGAAATTGTGAACTTTCCCATATAACTAAATGTTGGTCTTATGATTGATTTTTCTGATATATATGGCTGTTTGCCTTTTCCTTTGGATTTAAATATTTGCAAAGGGTCTAGCAAATAGCCTGAAAAGTCTTTTTTTATTTCAAATGTTGGTACAGGGATTACGTGTTTTCCTTCTGTTACTCTTATTCTTCTTGCTGTTTCCATTTCTGTTTGTGTTGCAACATCAGTTATATAAATTGTTTCTGATATTTCTGGTAATCCCAAATTTGATGCAATTTTTTGTACCATTCCATCTGATGTTCCTAAAATTAGTATGCTTTCAGGTCTATATTTTCTTAAAGCTTTTATAATTTCGTCTTTTTCTTCTTGCTCATAAAAAAGTGCATGTTTTACTGTTGCAACTTTTGTTGCTGCTTTTTTTGCTGATTCCCCCGCTATTACTTCATTGTCTTTTATTAGTAATCCATCATCAATAATGAAGTGTGTATCTTTTTCTCCTGCTACCATTTGTGCTCTATAACTTTTTCCTGTTCCTGATGGTCCGACAAATGCATATACTTTTATTTTATTTGCAAATGGTAGCATATCTTTGATTTCTTTTAATAACATGATTTCTCCTTGCTTTTTATAAATTAAATTCTATTATTTCTGTATTTCTCATATAATTCTTCTAATTCATCCATTTTCTCATTCATTTGTATTTGTAAATTTGATATTTGTTCATAATTATTCTTATTAGAATTTTCCATAATTTGACTAATTAAACTTAATTTTCCTTTATCATCTTTTGCTATTTCTCTTTTTAGGCTATCAATTTGATTCCATAATTCTTTATCATATTCATTTTCATTTTCTAATCTTATACAAGCTATAATTTTCTTTCTGTTTTCTGGAATAATTCTTTGGTCTAAATCTAATATCCAATTTTGTATAGATAAATCCATAAAAGCGTTTATAATTTCTCTTCCTAGCACTTTTTCAATTACATTTTCGTTCTTTAATTTGGATACATTCTCATATACTGTTTTTGGACATATTCCAAAGTTTTTATCTCTTTCTTCTTCAGTATATTTTTTGAAGATATCATCTTCTTCTCTATAGATTTTATTTTTGCTGAAATATCTTCCTTCTTCACTAAACTCTTTGCAAAATTCTTTTTCAATTTGGTCATTGCTTAATTTTTTTTGTAATGTAAAATCTAAACCATCTAATATTGCTCCATATATGGCTGAAATGCAGATATAAATATTGGTTTTGGGATTTGGTGACCTTAGTTCAAATCTAGTTGCTAATGGATTGTTTTTATCTCTTATTAAACATGCAAGTACTGTTCTATTTCTGCTTTCTTCTTGGCAATTTTCCCCAATTGATGCAACAATGTGTGTTGGTGCTTCATATCCTGGTGTTAATCTATTTAGCGCATCAGTTGTATTAGAAATAAATGGATTTAGAAATTCGTAATTTTGTAGAATTCCCATTATCATTCCCCAACCGATTTTACTCATATATGTATTTTCTTCTATTGGCTCTAATAAATTAATTATACTTCCATTTTCTTGTTTTAACATGATGCTTAAGTGACAGTGTTTTCCACTACCTGCTACTTTTTTGATTGGTTTTGCATTAAAACTAACTTCTAGTCCATTTAATCTAAATACTTCTTTTACTATTGTTCTAACTAAAAATTCATTGTCTAATGCTTTGATTACATCACTATACTTCCAGTCAATTTCTAATTGCTCTACAATGTTGGCATTTGAGCCTTCTCCTACATAAGTTTTAACTCCTCCAACTTCTTTGTGTCCCATTTCTGGATTTATTTTATATTGTTCAAGTACTTCTAATGTTTGTTCTAGGGCTGTTCTAACAACTCCTTGTGTTCTTTTCCAGTATTGTTCTTTTAATGATTGTGATAGCACTAATTCATGTATGTTGATAGAATCAAATGGTGTTCTTACCCAAAATTCTAATTCTGTTCCTAACATAAACTGGATGTCTTCATAATTTTTTATTTGTTCTATGTTATAGTGGCTTAGATATTCTTTGTCATGATTTAATTTTTCTGCTAGATATTTTTTAAAATTTTCTAACCCTGTTTTTACGATATGTCTTGAATCTACATATTTTCCATTGTGTAATAAATAGGACCATATTCTTAATGTTCCTGTTGGTAACTGTGTTTTTGAATCGATATTTTCATAGTTGTAATCGACATACCAATCTACTGTTTTGTCTGGAATTAAATCTACTCTTGCATCTGATAGTATTGCAAGATTTCCTAGATTAACTGATGAGCCATCTGTTTGGATTCCCCCTTCGATTAGTTCTTCCATGTTTTTTATGAAATATTCTATTGGTATTTTTTCGTCTGTGTCTTTCCCATTTAAATCTACTGCTACAAATGAAACAAATTTTATTTCTGGGTGTTCTTTTAGTATTTTTTGTAATTCTTTTTTATGGCATTTGCTTTTGTCTATTGTGTAAATTAATTTGTTTTGATAAATAAATTTGTTTTCCATAATTTCTCCTTATACTAAATATTTTTATTATTATATGAGAATAATTAGATGTGGTTTATCTATTTGTCTATATTATTATACAAGGTATTTTATTTTTTAGCAATTATTTTTCTTACTTTTTTTTAGTTACTGTATAATGGTTTTATGATGAGTGTAGCCTTGTAGTATAAGAATTTGAATGAAATGTCGAATGTGCATGGAGAAATTTTAGAAATTCTATGCAATTTTATGGAAATAGTTCACGTACTTAGAAAGGGTGTCATAAAATAAATTAGAATTTCTTAAATTTCGTAACAAGCCGAGACATGTAATGAAAATCTTATACTACAAGGCTACACTCATCATAAAACCATTATACAGTAACTTTTTATAAAAAAGTTAGGGGAAAATTATTGATAAAAATAAACAAATATAGTATAATAAATAAGGTATATGGGGATGTAATGGTTTCGACATATTACCAGAAGAATAGATAGCAAGTAGTGGATGGTCGCTTTGGCCACTAAAAAAAAGCGAGAATTAAAAATAAACGCTGATAATGAAGAATTAGCATTAGCTGCCTAAGGTGTAGCTACACTTTGCTAAAATAGCCCACTGATTTTAGTAAGGTGTCATAAATAGTGGGAAACAAAGCTACTTTTGCTTTTAAAGTAGTAGGTAATTAAAAAAGCTATATTTTATTTTGACCTGTTTGTAGGTAAAAATAAAATGAAATTAAAATACAAACTAAACTTGTAGAAGTCTATTTGGAAAGTATTATGGACAGGAGTTCAACTCTCCTCATCTCCACCAGAAAAAAATATATCAATAATTAAATGCGGGTGTAATTTAGTGGTAGAATGTCATGCTTCCGACCTGATAGCGCGGGTTCGATTCCCGCCATCCGCTCCAATAAGTAAAATCGTCGCACTTTGGCGAAAATGATTAAATCAACTGTAAAAGGTTGATTTTTTTGATGCCTTTTATTTTAAACGAAAGGAAAATCTATTGCGACTATATAAATTTGAAGAATATGAAATAATAAGGAGTGGTTGCAATGAACCACTCATAAAGTCTTCTATACTGCAGGTACTAATATCAAAGATATTGCACTGCCGAGTTATAACTTTATTATAATATATATTATGCATATTTGTCAAATGCTATGCAAATTATTCAGTAATTTACCCTCAAATTGAAAAAAAACAAATTTATTAATAATTTTATTAATTTTTTGTTTTTTTATTCTCTAC
>CANQTZ010000037.1 GCA_947626865.1 uncultured Clostridia bacterium | reverse complement strand
CCATAAAATAAATTAGAATTTCTTAAATTTCGTAACAAGCCGAGACATGTAATGAAAATCTTATACTGCAGGGGCACACTAACCCCTGAAACTATTATTTAGTAACAATGAAAAAGGTAAATAAAAAGAAATAATCGAAAATGCTCGATTATTTCTTTTTTTCGCCAATAAGAAAAGACAGATTTTTTGCACGATAAGGCTTATAATAAATAAGCAGGTGATGGCATGACAATTTACATTGATATTGTATTAATGGAAAATCTAATGATGAATAGTATTATTCTACTAGCAACAGGAATTATATTAAAAGAAAAAATAAAAAAAGTACGACTATTCTTAGCAAGTTTATTAGGAGCAATCTATTCAGTAGTTTCTTATATGGCAATCCTAAAAATATACACAAGCATAGGACTAAAAATAATCCTATCAATTGTAATGATATACATAGCATTTAATCCACAAAACATAAAAAAAATGTGGAAAAGTTTATTAATATTTTACTTAACATCCTTTGTATTTGGAGGAGCTGCATTTGCCCTAATATATATAGTAAAACCACAAGAAATCTTAATGAAAAATGGACTATTTTTAGGAACATATCCTTTAAAAACAATGCTCTTAGGAGCAATTATAGCATTTATAATATTAGTCACAGCATTTACAGTTGTAAAAACAAGAATAACCAAAAAAGATATGTTTTGTGAAGTAAGTTTTACATTAGAAGGAACAAACATAGAAACAACAGCAATGATAGACACAGGAAATCTATTAAAAGAGCCAATAACAAATACGCCTGTAATAGTAGTAGAGCATACATTATTATATAAATGTATGCCAAAAGAAATACTAAACCATTTAGATGAATTATTAGGAGGTGATTTCAGTAACATACCAGAAGAAATAAAAGAAAAGTATATTTCACGATTAAAATTCATACCTTTTTCTTCTTTAGGAAAGCAAAATGGAATGTTAATAGGAATAAAAGCCGAATCAATAAAAATAAATAACAAAGAACCAAAAGAAAACATCATTATAGGAATTTACAACAAATCATTAACAAAAAGAGGAGAATATAGAGCTTTAATAGGAATTGAAGGATTAGGGGATGTTCATTAAACGCACAAGGAGAGGAGTTGAAGTAAATGAATATTATAGATTTTGTTAAAAATGGAATTAATACAATATGTGCCAAATACCTAAATGAAAAAGACGAAATAGAATATTTACCGATATTTTACATTGCAGGAAGTCAAACACTTCCGCCACCATTACCACCAGAAGAAGAAATGGAATTAATAGAAAAATTAAATCAAGAAGACAATTTGCCAATAAGACAAAAATTAGTAGAAAGGAATTTAAGATTAGTAGTATATATTGCCAAAAAATTTGAAAATACAGGAATAGGAATAGAAGATTTAATATCAATTGGAACAATTGGACTAATGAAAGGAGTAAACACATTTAATTCAGATAAAAAAATAAAACTAGCAACTTATGCATCTAGGTGCATAGAAAATGAAATTTTAATGTACTTAAGAAAAAACAATAAAATAAAAGGAGAAGTTTCTATTGATGAGCCATTAAATAAAGATGGAGATGGAAATGAATTACTACTTTCAGATATTTTAGGAACAGAACCAGATATTACTTCAAGAAATTTAGAAGATGAAGTAGATAAAAGTCTTTTGCGTACATCAATTAGTCATTTAAATGCAAGAGAAAAAAACATAATGGAAATGAGATTTGGATTTCAAACAGGAAAAGAAAAGACGCAAAAAGAAGTAGCAGACGAATTGCGGAATATCACAAAGTTACATATCTAGGCTAGAAAAGAAAATCATTAGCAAAATGAAAAAAGAAATAGCAAGCAAAATAGGATAAAAAGCATAAAAAAACCAAATTTGGAAATACTTAAAACATAAGTAATTCTAAAGGAGGTTTTTCTTTTGTTAAACAACAAAGTAGAAATATGTGGAGTAAACACATCAAAATTACCATTACTTAGCAGAGAAGAAAAAGAAGAATTATTTGTAAAAATAAAACAAGGAGATATGGAAGCAAGAACAACATTTATTAATGGAAATTTAAGATTAGTATTAAGCGTAATACAAAGATTCTATGGAAGAGGAGAATCAGCAGATGATTTATTTCAAGTAGGATGTGTAGGACTAATTAAAGCAATTGACAATTTTGATTTAAGTCAAAATGTGCAATTTAGTACGTATGCGGTACCAATGATTACAGGAGAATTAAAAAGATATTTAAGAGATAATAATAGCATAAGAGTTAGCAGGTCAGTAAGAGACCTTGCTTATAAAGTGATACAATTTAGAGACAAATATACAAAAGACCATGGTAAAGAACCAAAAATAGATATCATTGCTAAAGAATTAGGAGTAGAAAAAGAAGAAATTGCATTTAGTTTAGATGCAATACAAGACCCTGTTTCTTTGCAAGAACCAGTTTATAATGATGGCTCAGAAAGTGTTTATATTATGGATCAAGTAAAAGATAGCAAAAATACAGATGAAATGTGGACAGAAAGGATGGCAATTGAAGGTGCATTAGAAAGATTAAATGAAAAGGAAAAAACAATTGTAATTAAAAGATTTTTTGATGGAAGAACTCAAATGGAAGTAGCAGATGAAATTGGCATTTCACAAGCACAAGTATCCAGACTAGAAAAAAGTGCAATTAGTCATATAAAAAGATTTTATAAATAAGATATATAATAGAAAAATAGAATTATAAGTTAAGAAGAGTATATGAAAATATGCTCTTTTAAAATGAAAAAGTTTGTTACAATTCACAGCCAGATTTATGTTTGTATGGTCAAAATATTAATATATTATTTATTTGTAACTCCCAACTGCATAATAGACTTTAATACAAAGAGGGTTAATAATTATTAACCCTCTTTATAAAAAGTCTATAATTTGTTGGTCCCCCCGAATTGTTACAAATAAATAATATATTAATATTTTTACCAGATAAATTTGGCTGTGAATAATAATAAAAATTCAAGAACAAAAATTCGCAAAAAATATTGAAAAAATATTTAAAGTATGATATAAATAATATATAATATTGTTGAAATAGGAAAAATATGGTAGATAATAGCGAACTGGAGGAAATGTAGTATGCATGAATGTATGTTATGCCAAAGAGATATGAAAAAATCAAAAAATCAATTTGGAAATGGATGTATTAATAATATTTTTGAATTTTTAAATATGAAGAAACCAGCTAGAGGAAAAAATAAAGAGCAATTTTTATATAGAAGCATTATGAACGAAACAGGTATTTCAAAAATTAATAAAGAACAAAAGATATGGTTAACTGATAGATATTTAACATATCAATATTTAGATCAATTACACTATGGAAATTTTAATAAATTAAAAGAACAAGTAAATGCAGATATTAAAAGAGTTAATCAAATAGAAAAATTTGAAGAAATGCTTTCAACTAAAAAAATAAAATTAAAAGAAGCTTACGATTTATATAAAAAGGAAAGAAAATTTGATGATAATCTTTCTAAATTATCAGATAGTAAGTATGAAGAAAACAATGAAAAATTAAAACTATTGATTACAAGCTTTAGCTTTATATTCAATATGTATAAAAATAAAAACCAGTATGAAAAGAATAGCTTTAAAGAAATGCAATATACATTTTGGCAAACAGTAATTGAAATTGGTGGAAGATATGCAGATTTTAAAATAGCAGCAGAATTTTTACAACATTCACTAGAAGAAAAACCAGAAGATTTATATTTTTCAGAAGGAAAGATTATAGAAGAAATAAAACAGCAAGAACAATTTCAGAAAATTATAAGCAAAATAATAGAGAAATATGGAAATAATAATAAATTTGTATTTGATAGTAATGAGGATAAAGATTTTTCAATAAGTTTTAGTAATAGGGATTTATATTTTGCAATAAATAAGGCAGAATTAAAGATGATAGGGAAAAAGCAAAATGAGAATTGGAATTTAAAAATTAAACTACATGATAGATATGACTATACAAATTTTAAAAAATTAGATGACTATTATTTTGATACAAGTAGTGTTCCCAAAAGTATATTTTCAAGTACTCTATATAATTTAGCTTATTATTCCATGAAATTTAAGGTAATGAAAGAATATAATATAGATATACAATTTGAATGGAATGATTTTAAGGTGGTGGAGTAATGAAAAAAATTCTTGTAATTTTTAGTGCTTTTTTGACTTCAATGATAATTTGTTTAGTATTATATTTTAATGATATGCAGATGAATGAATGTTTAGAATTTAGAGTGCCAAAGTTTACAAAGAGAGAAAAAATAAAACTACAATCGAAAGATTTTTTTAAAGATGAAGAATTAGTAAAAATATATTTATCAAAAAATCAAATGAAAGAAATATCAAAAGAAATAGAAAAAGATAACAACTGGCAAAATACCAAATTAAATGAAAGATTAGATGAAAAAATGAATTTTCATACTAGAGAGGACATATATAATAAGATACCTAAAATTGAAAATGCATATTGGATATTTACTAATAGAAGTAATGGAGTAAAAGATAAACATAGTATAGAACAATTATTAAATGATATGTATTATTCAGTATCTTTTGGTATAATAGACATAGATAATAATATTCTATATTATTATGAATATGATAAATAAACAAGCAAGTTTTCAATTTTATAAGAAATGTTTTGAAAAATAAAATAAATAAAGGAATAATATATATGATAGAAGAATTAGATAAATTAATTAATTTCATACAAACTGAATATATACAACTAACTAAAAAATGGGAAGAAAGTGATTATTATACTAAAATTAATTTAAAAGAAAATTTAGTTTGTGACTTATTAGAAAATAAATTGTTACTGGATGCAGTAGTTAATTATAGGGAGTTTATCAATCAAAACAATATTAAGTTATTAATGGATTTTAAAAATTTTAATAGTGAAAATGCAACAGTCAATATTAGAACAAAAGCAAAGAACTCTATAGAAGATAAAATCGAAAATTATATAAAAAATCATGAAAATGGAAAGGTACCGATTAACAAATGCTTCAATGATTTATTTGGATTGAGAATAATTTGCAACAAAGAGTTGACATTTTATGAGATTTTAAATTTAATTAATACAAAATACAGTAGTCAAAAATGTATAGATTCATCAAAGGATGAATATAAAGCAACACACATATATTTTAGAAAAGGTAGTTATGCATTTCAGTGGGAATTACAAATATGGAACAAAATAGATGAAAAAAATAATATTATATCACATGAAAAATACAAACAAAATTATGTGAAATGGGAAAACGAAAGTAAAGGAGGTAAAAAATAATGATAACACATTTTATATTTATGAGTAGTTCGTATTCATTAGGAAAGAGAATAGCTTTGCATTTTATTGTTGATGATGAACATATACAAGATGAACTAAAAAAAGTTCTAGATAAAATTATAACTGAATGTGGAAAAGATGTATCTATTTCAACACATATGATACAAGCAGAAGATACAACTTGGGAATCTGTATGTATATCAGATCATTTTTTTAAAGGAGTTGAAGTTATTGATAGCCTTGATAAATTCATAAAGCTAATTAAGAAAGACAGAAAATTAGAAGGAATTGATGTAGCTAAATATATATTATCTAAAATAAAATGTACACAATTAAAATTACAAAAATTAGTATATTTTTGTTATGCGGAATATTTATGTGATGCAGGTAAAGAATTATTTACAGATGCAATTTATGCCTTTAAGTATGGACCAGTTGTTGATACAGTATATCAAAAATATAAAAAATATGGATACAAACCAATAACCGAAGAAAAAGAAAATATAGATGCAACTGTTTCAGAATTGCCAGCCAAAAGTAGAATATTATTTGCCGAATATGGTACGGAAAAAATATTAAGTATAGATAGTACTTTAAGAAAGTATGGACAGTTAACAGCAGCACAATTAGTAGATTTAACACATAGAGAAAATGCACCATGGACGAAGACTAAAAAAGGTACATGGATATTTTATTCACAAATGAAACTAGAAGTAATAAGGAAGTATCATAAGTTCGAAATACTATGATACAAAAAATAAAGAACATATTATTATAAACGATAAAAGGAGATTAATTATTATGCAAGATAAAGGTTTGGATTTTAAACATAAAGAAGTAGTAAACATTAATAATGGTAAAAGATTAGGATATGTACAAGATGTATGTGCAGATTTAGAAACAGGAAGGATAACATCTATAATTGTACCAGGAAGCAATAAGGTTCTAAATATATTCTCACAAAATAATGAAATTATAATACCATGGGAAAATATTAAATGTATAGGGGATGATTTGATATTGGTAGAAATATAAAAAGTTAATAGATAATGGTTTCAGGTTGAGCACGCCCCTGCAGTATAAGATTTTCATTGCATGTCTCGGCTTGTTACGAAATTTAAGAAATTCTAATTTATTTTATGGCACCCTTTCACGATAGTGAACTATTTCCATAAAATTGCATAGAATTTCTAAAATTTCTCCATGCGCATTCGACATTCCATTCAAATTCTTATACTGCAGGGGCGTGCTCAACCTGAAACCATTATCTATTAACTATAAAAATTGACAAATATGTTAAAATATGTTATAATTAGCGCGAAAATAAAGAAAAGGAAAAAGAAAAAAATGAAAAGTGAGTTAGAATATGTATTAAACGAGCTAGCACAATATATGTTATATGGAACAACCAATATGAAAAACGAATACCAAAAACAAGAAATAGTACAATTAGACCAAAATATAACAAACGTCAATAAAATTTACAAAGAATTTAAAAAAATAGAACAAAAAAATTATTGGGATATGCCAGATGAAGAAATTTTTTATAGGCAAGCTAAATATTTAGAAAACTTTGAAGACAATTATGAAGTAAAAGAAACTCATAATAGTTATAGTATTTATCGTAATTATGATAATACTTATACAAACTTTTCATTTAAAGAATTTAGAACTTACTTTTCGTGGAGAACAAAAATAAGAAAAGGAATATTTGAAGAAATCGATTGGGAATATGAGAAAATATATATAAACGAATTAGTAAACAAAATAGGGTGTAAAGATGCAAATGAAGCAATCGAAAAACTAATTGACTTTTGGAAAGGATATAGAAAATGTGTTGCAAGGATAGATAACACAATGCCAGACATAATAAAAGAATTTTATATTAGCAATACAATTAATGTAAGCTACACAGAAATAACAAGCAAATATCCAATTCCTTTAAAAACAAAATCTAAAGATTTAAAAGAAATAAAAAGAGGAATATACAATAATAAAATAGATTTTTTAGATGAAATCTCTACGTACAAAATAGCAAAAAGCAAATTCTTAGAAACAAAATACGGCTATTTATTAAATGAATGTATCAACATTGTATTTACCAAAATCCATCAAGAATTCGAAAAAAATAATATATCACTACCAGATATGTTAGTCAAAAAAAATGAGATAGAATATTGGTGGCAACCTCTTTCGAATTATACAATTTATAAACCAGAGAAAAAAGATAAAGAAATTATAATAGAAGGAACAGAAAAATACAAATGCCAAAAAGGAATGTGGAATAGAGTTATTTACTCTGAACGAAACGATTATAAACATATGGTGGGCTATTTATTAAAAACGATAGAATGTTATATAAGAGAATATTTAGGATACAGAAAACTAAAACTTCCTAACAAAAATGAATTAAAAGAAGTTTACTATTACACAAATGAAGAAAGAAAAAACATACAAAAAATATACAAAATGGATTTAGAAAAAATAATAAAAATAGAAATTTGGCAACATTTAGAAAACATAAAAATTCCTAAAAATGCATGCATAAAGAAAAAACAACAACAAAATGAATTTGAAAAAGAAGAAAAAATAGAAGTTGTATTTAATCAAGAACAATTTGCAAAAATTAGAGAAAAATCCGAAGAAATACAAAAAGCTCTTGTTATAGAGGAAGAAATAATAGAAAAAACCCCAGAAAAAGAAACAATAAAGGATGACTACAAAGCAGTTGCCAAAAAAGTAGTTGAAAAATTACCTGTCGAAATACAACAAGAAGAAAATATATTTAAAATATTTGCAAACAATTTAGAAAAAGAAGAAAAAGAAATAGTACAAGTACTACTACAAAAACAAAATGTAGAAAATAAAATGTTACAAATTGCACAAGCAAAAAACGAAATGTTAGAAGTAATGGTTTCAAATATTAATGATAAAGCACTAGAAACCATAGGAGATACAATCATAGAATCTGATATGACTTCCATTTATGAAGATTATGAAAAAGAAATAAAACAAGTTATGTAGAAAGGAAAAAGAAAAATGGCAATAAAAGTACCAAGAAGAATAGCAACAACTCTAATGAATTCTTTAAAAGGTGGCGTTGTACCAAGGACAGGACTAGGATATATTGCAGTAGGAAGAGAACAAGAGATAAAAGCATTACTAAACGATGTAGATATAATAGAAGAAGGAGGATCTACCTTTCGATTTTTAGTAGGAAGATATGGAGCAGGAAAAAGTTTTTTATTACAAACAATCAGAACCCATGTTATGGACAGGGGTTTTGTTGTCATTGATGCAGACCTTTCACCAGAAAGAAGACTAATGGGAACAAAAGGACAAGGATTAGCAACATACAAAGAATTAATTCAAAATATGTCAACAAAAACCAAACCAGATGGACAAGCACTTCCACTAATATTAGAAAAATGGATTTCAAACATCAAAACACAAGTTATGCAAGAAACAGGAGAAAATATAGAAACAGCAGAATTTTCTAAAAAAATAAAAAACAAAATATTTGAAAGTATAGCAAATTTAGAAGGTATGGTACATGGCTTTGACTTTGCCAAAGTAATTACAATGTATTATGAAGCTTATGAAGAAGCAGATGATGAGAAAAAATCAAAGGTATTAAAATGGTTTAGAGGAGAATATAGCACAAAAACAGAAGCAAAAAATGAACTAGGAATTAATATCATAATTACAGACGACAATTGGTATGAATATGTAAAATTATTTGCCACTTTCTTAGTTAATGCAGGTTACAAAGGAATGTTAATGCTAATTGATGAATTAGTTAATTTATATAGAATACCAACATCAGTAACAAGACAATACAATTATGAAAAAATCCTAATGATGTATAATGATACACTACAAGGCAAAGCAAAACATTTAGGAATTATTATGGGAGGAACGCCACAATGTGTAGAAGATACAAGAAAAGGAATCTTTAGTTATGATGCTTTGCGCTCCAGACTCACAGAAGGAAAATTTGCTTCAGAAGATACAGTAAATTTATTATCACCAATTATTAGATTAAAACGATTAACACCAGATGAAATGTTCATATTAATTGAAAAATTAAGAGATATTCATTCAGACTTACATGAATATAAAAGCGAACTTACACAAGAAGATTTAATGAGCTTTATTAAAATAGAATATGAAAGAGTAGGAGCAAACACCAACATTACACCAAGAGAAGTAATAAGAGATTTTATAGAATTATTAGACATTTTATATCAAAATCCAAATAAAAAATTCATAGATATTATAGGAGACGAAAAATTTGAATTTGCTAAAGGAGATAACATAGAAGAACAAGAAAACGAAGAATTTGAAGATTTCGAGGTATAGGAAATGATAAACATATTTGAAAGACTAGCTCCTTTTATACAAGATTATATTTATCAAAATGGTTGGAGCCAAATAAGACCAATACAAGTAGCAGCATCTGATTTGATATGGAATACAGAAGAAAATATATTATTAGCTTCTGGAACAGCATCAGGAAAAACAGAAGCTGCTTTTTTACCTATTTTAACAGACATATATGAAAATCCTAGCAAAACAATTGCAGTATTATACATTAGTCCATTAAAAGCACTAATAAATGACCAATTTATTAGAATAGAAGATATGCTAAAAGAAACAGATATACCAGTAATAAAATGGCATGGAGATGTATCACAAAATATAAAAAGCAAAGTGATAAAAAGAACCAAAGGAATAATGCAAACAACACCAGAATCGCTAGAGGCAATGCTAATGCGAAATCCAGGGAATATTATAAAACTATTTTCAGATTTACGCTATATTGTAATTGATGAAGTTCACTATTTTATGAATGATGATAGAGGTCTACAACTTTTGTGTATCTTAGAAAGAATACAAAGATTAATAAAATCAAATCCAAGAAGAATAGGGCTATCTGCTACATTAGGAAGCTATGAAATAGCTAAAAAATGGTTAAGTTCAGGCACAGGAAGAAAAACAATTTTACCAAATGTGGGAGAAGAAAAAAGAAGAATAAGGTTAGGAATGAAATACTTTGAAATTCAAAATAAAGAAGATGAACAATCTATTTTAGATTACTATAATGAATTATATGAAAAAACACTAAATAAAAAATGCATTATATTTTCTAATTCAAAATCAGAAGTAGAAAACAATATAGCACATTTAAAGAAAATAGCAACATTAAGGCACACAAAAGATATTTATTATGTGCATCATGCAAATATTTCAGCCATACTTAGAAAACAAGCAGAAGAACAAATGAAACAAGAAGACGAAAATGCTGTAACTGGAGCAACTATAACACTAGAATTAGGAATCGATTTAGGCAAACTAGACAGAATTATACAAGTCGGTTCACCACATACAGTATCTAGTTTTGTACAAAGACTTCGGAAGAAGTGGAAGAAGAGGACAACCAGCAGAAATGCTATTTTTCTTTAAAGAAGAAAAAGAAAATAAGCCAAAAGAATTTTATGAAGAAATAGACTTTGAATTTATAAAATGTATTGCAATTGTAGAATTATATTTAAAAGAAAAATGGATAGAGGAAATTCAAAAAAATACATTACCATTTTCTTTACTATATCATCAAACAATGAGTTATTTATTTGCAATGGGTGCAGTAAGCCCAAAAGAATTGGCAAAGCAAATATTAACACTTTCGCCTTTTAAACAAATAGAAAAAGAAGATTATAAAACATTACTTAAATATTTATTAGAAAAAGAAGAAATAGAAAAGGATGAAGAAGGAAATATCTTAATTGGTATGAATGGAGAAAGAAAAGTAAACAACTTTCAATTCTTTTCTGTATTCAGCACACCAGTAGAATACTCTGTAAGAGAAGGCTCACAAGAAATAGGAAGTGTACAAACTCCATATATTGTAGGACAACAATTTAGTTTAGCAGGGTTTACTTGGAAAGTAATCGAAGTAAATGAGGAAAAACGACATATATTTGTTAAAAAAGTAGGAGGTATTTCGAAAATAGGTTGGAACGACGAAGGCGATTTCTTTGTTCATACAAAAATTATGAAAAAAATGAGACAAATTTTAGATGATACAGAAGAATATAAATATTTAGATAATAGCAGTTTGAAAAAATTGAAAACACTAAGAGCAATAGCAAAACAAACAAATATATTACAAGAAAAGGTAGTTCCAATTGTAGAAGGAGTTTATGGCATTTTTCCTTGGTTAGGAACAAAAGAAATTTTAGCACTTAGCTATAGTTTAAAACAAGAAAAAATAAACAATCAAATATATTATAGAGCAGGAACACCAATCTTTATAGAAGTAAAAACAAAATTAGATAAACAGGAAATAGAGAAGATTATACAAGAAATAAAAACAAAAAATATTAATAAAAATGAATTTGAAATAATGGATAGTATGCAAAAAACAGGAAAATATAATTATATAATCCCAAAGGACTTATTAAAAAAACAATTTAAAGAAGATTGCATAGATGTAGAAAAAATGCAAGAAAATTTATAAATATAGCAGATCCAACTGAGAATAGTAACATCTAGTATTTTTATATAATTCAAATAAGAAAAAATTAGTATAGATATAAAATATAAATAAAAACAAATTAATAGAGAGGAATGTTTAAACATGGCAGATATAATAGAAAAAGCACCTAAAAATAAGGAAGAAATTTCTACAAAAGTTAAGAAATTAAATATAATCCAAAGATTAAGATTAAGGCATGCTATAAAAAAACTTGCTAAGAATCCAAATTATACATTAGATGATTATTTAAAAGAACCTGATTATATAAAATCAGATATAACAATGCGACTTGGAATTATTTATGATAGTAATATAGACATTGAAGATATAAGAAAAAAAGTTTCACCAGAATTAATATGTCCTTTAAAACATGATTATGATTTTATAAAAAAATATTCAACTGATGAAATCAATAAAATGATCAGAAGCAATATAATTTCACCATATTTTTATCAAGAAAGCGATAGATATGAATTGCTAAGAAGAATGATAGAAGAAGGATTCCCAGAAACATTAAAAAATAGTGAATGGGGAGATAAGACTGAAGTTGAAGAAAATATTTATACTCGGATTTCTACAAGAGGGAAAAAAAGATTTAGCTCATTCAATATTAACTTATTTTAACTCAAACTACTTATTGAGACTTGTTTATGATGATCCTAGCATTATACAATATTTAAATAGTGATCAAAAAAAAGAATATAGCAAGAAATTAAAAGATAAAGTTAAAAATTTAAAATTTACAGAAGACCAATATGCTTATGTGTCAACAAGACCACAAGCATTCAAATATTTAAGTAGAGAAAGTAAACCTACAATAATAGATATGGGATTTAAAAATGGAATTGATATGTGGACTGCAACTAGTGAAACTGAAGAAGATATTAATTTATATGAGGATGAAATTGAACTATTATTAAAAAATTGCTTATATGTTGGAGGAGATAACAATGATATATTGAAAAAAACAGCAAAGTTTATGCCAGCAGATAGAATCGCGATAATGCTAGAAGAAAAATTCAAATCAACAAATAGAATGAAATTTGTATTAGAAAAAAATCCGGGACTTGAAAACGAAACTATGAAAATGGTGGAGATTATAGATACTATATTAGATAATTTTACAGAACAACAATTAGCAGATTTTTTTGATTCTAATATAAGATATAGAGAATTAATTCCATTTTATCAAGATAAATATGATTTAGCTAGAATATTACTTGAAAATGATAAATATCATTGTATGGATTATCTAACTGAGGAAAAAAGGCTTCCTTTTATTCAAAGGTTTCAATCTTTAAGTGTTGAAGAACAAATAAAGTATGCTGAAGAGAAGGAAATATTGCTTAAATATTTACCTCCAGAGGAGCAAGCAAAATTAATTGTTGGAAAATTAGAAAAGCTAGAATATTGTTCTTTGGATGGAAAGAAGGCTTATATTAAAAATAATCCAAACGATTTTTATCATATTGATGAAAAGTCAAAGATACAATTAGTTGCAGAGGATATTAGGTTATTTGATTTTTTATCACCAGATTTGCAGATGAAGGTAAAATCTAGTTTAAAAGTTCCAGAACATAGAAAAATATATGGGAAATTTTTAAAGAAAGATATAAATACATCAAGAGATTTTAATTATGAAGAACCTGATAATTCGGAAGCAATTAATGATGTATTAAGAGAATTATTTAGAAATCCTAAAAGTATGGACGATGAAACTGCAGTAAAATATATTTTAAAATCAAAATTATTTAGTGCAATTGGAAAATTAACTGGTACACAAGATATTTTGCATAGAATACCAGCTGGTAGAGAAAGAATATATGGTATTGATGACTATACAATTGGTCAAGTATCTACTATACAAAGTTTAAATTTAAGTGCAGTAGAAAAATTAGTAAAAATTGATACAAATTATGTACTTCCATATTTGGCATTCACCAATAATCCTATTACTTCAATGTCTCCAGAAGATAGAATATCTTCTGAGGAAAGAGCAAAAAAATTGTTTTCTGCACTATATGGTAAGGATAAGTATGCTGAATATGAAGAATGCTTTAAAACAATATATGATTTACAAGAAGAATATGAAAAAAAAGATATTAAATATAGAGCTAATATGAATAAGGGCCTCGATGCGGTAGAAAATTTTGATGAATATAATTATCATATGAATGTTCCTTTAGAAGAATTTAAAATATTATTTAATCCTCAAATAATTGAAAAATGTAATCCAGCTTTAATAAAAGAATATCATCAAGCTTTAAAAAATCATGAAGAAACAAAAACTATATTTGAAAAAATCATCGAAACTACTTATGGAGAAAGGGCAGTAGCACTTTTAAAATCAAGACCTCAATTAAATGTTCATACAATAAATTCATTAGAATGTTTAGATGAAAGAATATTTAATACTTATGGAGAAGCATTTGTACATGATACAATTAGCTATAATATAAGGGATTTTTCGGAATTTTTAGAAGTTGTAAAAAATCCAGAGAAGAATGAATTATTTAAAAATTATTATAATATTCTTTCTGGTATTTTAGGAAATAATGTTGAAACAATGCAAAAAGCAATAACAGAATTTAGCTATGTAAGTGATTTACTTAAAGATATAAAAGATGTTGAATTATCTGAAGAAAAAGTATTAAATCTATTAAATGTATTATGCTCAGAAAGAAATTCTTATAATATACAAACTTTAGAAGATTTAGAACAATTTAATGAAAAAGCAAATGAACAGTTACAAAAATTAGCTTCAGATAAAAATGAGATGGAAATGAACTATATAAAAGAAGAAATATGTCAAAACTTATTTGGAATCCATTTTATTGAAAAATCAAATTATGGATATGGTATATCTTTAGAAAAATTAGCACAGTTATATGATATATCAGAAGGAGAAACTTCAAAAGGCGAATATTCGTCAGAGGAGAAAAAATTAATTAATATATTGGATTACATATATAAAGAAACAAAAGTAGAAAATTTGAAATCATTTATTAAAAATTTGAAAGATGAATCAAATTTTAGGAACTATTCTTCAATTATTAAATTGGTTTATAAAATACAAGAAAGAGAACTTAGCCAAATGAATAACCATATAACGACAACAGAAAAATTAGATAAAATTTGCTTAGAACAAGCTGGAGAAGTTAATCCTAGCGTGTATAAAGAGGAAATAGATGGTGTTCCAATATACCATTTAAATGGGGAACCATTTTGTTTATTTATGCATGATAAAGGACATACATCTTTAGAAGATATCCTTTCATTTGAAGGTCAAGGACGGTAATAGTGCAATTTGTTCAAGATTAACAACAGGAAGACCAAATGAAATTGGCTTTCTGGATGAAGCATTATTATATGGCAAAATCCCAGATCATGGTTTAATTACTATGAGTGGAAGAGATGCTGGTACTCAGCACATGGCAAAAAGAACCAGAATGTCAGCAGTTGGTAGGAATGGAAGAGTAACTAAATTTAAAATTTTAAGTACTTCTGGACAATTTATTAATGAAGTTGCAATGTATAGAAGACAACGAGATCATTCTAAAATTAGTAATGACAATTCGGGAGGAAGAATTTTTCCAATGGCATATGGAGTTGTTATTGCTCCTGATGGAAAAAAAATAGATTTAAAAAAAATAGCTTCTGATTATAAAGGAACAGGAATAGCTATTTTTGCAATTCATAGTGAAGCATATCAAGAAAAAAATGAGGAGAGGAGAAATGATACATTAATTAAAGAAGATGATTTATGTATCTAAAATAATATATGAAATTACAAGATATATTTATTAATTTAAATAATATTTCTCAAAAAAATAATCTTGACAATATAGAAAAAGCAATTCATAAAAATGTAAGGGATAATATTAGTTATTATTACAATAAAGATTATGCAAAAAAATTTATTCAGACGAATAAGTAAAAAAAAGAACTGTTGCAAAAATGCAATAGTTTTTTATAATTTTAAGACTAACTAGTAATACCTGTAAAAAATTTCCATAAAAAAATTTTGAAAAAAGTATTGACGAAAAAGAAGAAACGTGATATTATAAAAAAGTA
>CANQTZ010000036.1 GCA_947626865.1 uncultured Clostridia bacterium | reverse complement strand
TTAGAAGATGAGGAAGAAAAAACAATAGAAGAAACAATTGAAAATGCTAAAAAGCAAATAGAAGAGAAAAAATATGAAGAAAACTTAAAGGAAAGAGGATTTACAAATATAACAAAAATGATATTTGCATTTAAAGGAAAAGAAGTAAAAATGGAAGTGTATTAATAGTAGCTTTTGATGGCAGGCGTTTGTAATACTTTTATGTATTACAAACGCCAAATTTTTTAACCATGTGTATCCGTAAGATTGTGAATTTTTTGTGAAACCCTTTACATTAAAAAAATAAAGTGATAACATATTAGGGATTGAATGATTAGAAGAGAAAAAAAGGAGGAATTTTTTGTGATAGAGTTAAAAAACGTTACAAAAAAGTATGGAAAAGCCGTAGCCGTAGACAATATTAGCTTTAAAATAGAAGAGGGCGAAATCGTAGGGCTACTTGGACCAAACGGTGCAGGAAAAAGTACAACAATGAATATGATAACAGGGTTTATTGAGCAAACAAGTGGAGAAATTATTGTAGACGGATATGATATGTTAAAAAAACCACAAAAAGCAAAAAGAGAAATAGGCTATATGCCAGAAGGAGTACCATTATACACAGATTTAAGTGTAAAAGAATTTGTAACCTATATGGCAGAAATAAAAAAAGTAAATAGAGCAGTCAGAAAAGAAAAAGTAGAAAAAATAATAGAACAAACAGGACTAAAAGACGTACAAAAAAAATTAGTAAAAAACCTATCAAGAGGATACAAACAAAGAGTTAGTATGGCAGGAGCATTAGTAGGAGAACCAAAAATACTAATATTAGACGAACCAACAGTTGGTTTAGATCCAAAGCAAATTACAGAAATCAGAAATCTAATAAAAGAATTAGGAAAAACCCATACTGTAATATTAAGTTCACATATCCTATCAGAAGTAAGTCAAATTTGCAACAAAGTAATCATCATAAACAAAGGCAAAATAGTAGCAGTTGACACACCTGAAAACTTAGAAAACAAAGTAAATAACAACAATAACATCTATGTAACAGTAGAAGACACACAAAATAAAATAGAAAGTATGAAAGAAAAAATACCAGACATCAAAAAAATAGAATTAGTATCAAGCAATGAAGATGGTACAAAGCAATACATTATCGAAGCAAAAGAAAATGTTGATTTAAGAAAAATAATATTTGCAGAATTTGTAAAAGAAAATATAACAATATTTGAAATGAAAAAAGCAGATATTACATTAGAAGATGCATTTATGCAATTAATCGAAGGGGGGAAACAATAAAATGTTTGCAATTATAAAAAAAGAACTAAAATCCTATTTTTATTCACCAATAGGATATGTATTTATCGGATTATTTTTAATTATGTTCAGTATATTTTTCTATACTGATGTAGTACAATATGGAAGTACAAATTTTGAATATATATTCTATTCTGGAGCAACAATTTTAACTTTTATTGTTCCAATCCTTACAATGAGAACAATTGCTGAAGAAAGAAAAAGTGGAACTGAGCAACTACTATTAACAGCCCCTATCAGTATCACAAAAGTAGTATTAGGAAAATTTATAGCAGCTACATTAATTGTAGTAATAACATTACTTTGCACATTTATGTATTTTGCAATTTTAAGCTTCTTTGGAAAACCTCACTTAATAACAGCACTTATTACAATGCTAGGATTCTTATTACTAGCAATTAGTTATATATCATTTGGAATATTAGCATCAAGCATAACAGAAAATCAAATTATAGCAGGTGTAATTACAATTGGATTTTTTATATTAACATGGTTCTTACCAAATTTTAGTGAAATTTTTACCAATTTTTCATTAATTAATATGTTTTCAAAATTTCCAAATGGACAAATTAACATAGCAGATACAGTAACATTTGTTACTTTCACAATAGCGTGTATATTACTTACAATTATCTTCATGCAAAGAAGAAAAAGTGTAAGGTAGAAGGAGGCAAGACAATGGATTTAAAGAAAAAGAAAGAAAAAAAAGAAAAGAAAGAGAAAAAGCAACAAAAAGAAAGAAAGCCAAATAAATTTATAGAAGTAATCAAAAAGAAATGGCTAGTTGATGGAACTAAAACTTGTGTGCTAGTATTAATAATAGTAGCGGTATTTCTAGCTATAAATTGGGGAATGCAAAAATTAGAATTAACTCCACTTGACTTTACTGAAGACAATCTATACACACTAACAGATGAAAGTAAAGAAAAAGTAAAAGACATAGACAAAGACGTTCATATCTATTTTGTAGGATATACAGATGATGATACAAATTTAGATTTAGCAAAACAGTATAAAAAAGCAAACGAAAAAATTGTAGCAGAGGCAGTAGATATTGAAAGTAGACCAGATTTAACTGAAAAATATGGAATTGAAAGTGGAACACAAGGAATTATCATAGAATGTGGAGAAAAATCAAAAGTATTGACATCTAATGATTTAGTAACTTATGATATGTCTACTTATGAAACAATAAGTATTGCTGAAGAAAAATTAACAAGTAGTATAATGTCAGTTACAAGTGACAAAGTTCCAAAAGTATATTTTTTAGAAGGTTATAGTGATTTTACTTTAAGTAGCAATATGAATATGCTAAATGTTTATTTAAGTAATGAAGTAAATGAAATAAAAACATTAAATGTATTAACAGAAGGAAAAGTTCCAGATGATTGTGATACACTTGTTATAACAACACCAAATAAAGATTTTGATGATATAGCAACAAAAGCAATTACAGACTATATACAATCAGGAAAAAATATTTTATGGCTAAATTCAGCAATAACAGAAAAACAAGATTTAAAAAATGTTAACAAAATCTTAGCAATGTATGGTGTAAAACCATTTGAAGTAGGTATAATAAGAGAAACAGATGCAAGTAAAATGGTAAACAATTCGCCAGATTTAATAATTCCTGATATACAAGGAGCAACACCAACAGAAGATTTGTATAATACAACTGGAGTAGTACTAATCAATGCAACAAAAATTAATGTAGACACAGATAAATTAGAAGAATTAAAAGTAGCACAAACAGATATTTTAGTAGCCAGTGAAGGTTCTTATTTTAGAACAGATTTTAACCAACAAGCAAATACAGCAGGAGATAATGAAGAAAAAGGAACATTTTTAGTAGGAGTTGAATTAGAAAAAACGATAAAAGAAGCAAAAGAAGAATCAGAAGAAAAAGCAGTAACATCAAAGCTAATTCTATATGGAGAAAATTATTTTGCTACAGATATTCCAGTAAGTCAATCAATAAACTATTCAGCAATACAATTAGCATATAACAAAGATTTGGTATTAAATTCAATAGCATATCTAGTAGATAGACCAGAAGATATAACAGCTAGAAAAAGCACAGGAACAGTAACATATACAGCAACAGAGCAACAAGATACAATCATTCAAATTATAATATTTAGTGTTCCAGTTGCAATTATAATAATTGGAATTATCATTTGGCAAGTAAGAAGAAGAAAAAAATAAATATAAAATTGTATAAATAATAAAAAAATCCCATAAAATGTTATGGGGTTTTTATTTATGAAAAATGTTTTTAAATTAATTTTTGTCATAATAGGGACAATGATAGGAGCAGGATTTGCTTCTGGACAAGAAATGTATTTATTCTTTTTTTCGCATGGGATAGAAGGTATTATTGGAATTATTATTTCAAGCAGTATAATTGGAATAGTAACATATAAAACATTTCAAGTTATAAGTGAATACAAAATAAATAATTATAAAGATTTTTTAAAAATTCTTTTCAAAAAAGAGAACAAATTAATTTCGATCCTAAACATCATAATTAATGTATTTATTCTTATTACATTTTTTATTATGATAGCTGGTTTTGGAGCCTATTTTGAACAAGAAATGCAAATAAATAGTTCAATAGCAAGTAGCATTTTAGCAATTATTTCATTTGGGATTTTTCTAACAAGTGTAAAAGGTTTTGTAAAAGTAAATGAAATGTTAATCCCAATATTACTTATTTTTCTAGTAATCATTGGGATTGTAAACTTAAAAGGCTTTCCAATTATTAACCTACAAAATTATGTTATAAAAACTAACCAATCTAATTTTGTAATAAGTGCTATTTTATATAGTAGTTATAATAGTATCTTATTGATACCTGTATTATTAACGTTAAAAGATTATATTCAAAGCAAAAAGCAAATTTTAAAAGTAGCAATTATTAGCACAATTATTATAATTTTATTGTCTTTGATAATATTTTCATTGTTAATAAAAGTAGATGTAGATATAACAAAATTAGAAATGCCAGCAGTGTATGTTATTTCAAAAATATCTAGGATTTTAAAATATATATATGGATTTATCATACTGGGTTCCATTTTTACAACAGCAATATCTTTAGGAACAAGTTTTTTGCAAAATGTTGCTAAAAATAAAAAAAGTTATACACAAATAGCGCTTATAATGTGCATAACTTCTGTTTTAGTGTCTAAAATAGGATTTTCAAATTTAGTAGAATGGTTGTATCCGATTTTTGGATATTTAGGGATATTTCAAATTTTAAGATTAATTATAATTTAATGGTTTCAGGGTAAATAAGCCCCTGCAGTATAAGATTTGAATGGAATGTCGAATGTGCCTGAAGAAATTTTAGAAATTCTATGCAATTTTATGGAAATAGTTCACTATCGTGAAAGGGTGCCATAAAATAAATTAGAATTTCTTAAATTTCGTAATAAGCCGAGACATGCAATGAAAATCTTATACTGCAGTGGCTCACTTACCCTGAAACTAAAATATTTGTAAAAAGACAAAAATCTCTTGAAAAAAACGTAAAAAACTGATATAACTAAAATAGCCAAAGAAGAAGGAGAAAAAACATGAGGGATTATTGGAAAGAAAAAGCAAATAAAGTGATAAATAAAAGAAAATTGATAATAACTATCGCAATTACAGTTATAATTGTAATAGGAGTAGCAATGTTATTAATATATATTAATAACGAAACAGCAAGAGAATGGATAGATAAAAAAGTGCTAAGAAAAGAAGTTATGCAAGACAATGTAACTACTATAGATTTGAAGGAAGAACAACATTCAAATATATATGCTTTCCAGAAATATATAGGAATATTAAACAAAAATCAATTTAATATATATAATAATACTGGAAATGCTGAAAAAAGTTTAGAAATCCAAATTTCAAATCCTATTTTTAGCTCAGCAAATCGTTTTTTAGTAATAGGAGAAAAAGATGGAGAAAAATTATATTTGCTAGAAGATAAGGAAATAGCATTTGAAACAGATATAGAAGGTAAAATTTCACAGATACATGTTAACAAAAATGGATATGTAGCAGTTGTTATTAGTGAAACAATTTATAAAACAGTAATTGCTATGTATAATCCAGAAGGAACACGCCTATTTAAAACATATCTGTCCACAACAAGAACGGTAGATGTATCAATTTCTAATGATAATAAATATTTAGCTATTGCTGAAGTAGACACATCAGGAACTATGATACAATCAAATATAAAAATTATATCAGTTGAAAAAGCTAGCTCAGATCCAACAAATTCATTAGACCATACATATCAAGGCGAGAATAACGAATTAATTACCAACATCAAATATCAAGATAAAGACAAATTAGTTTGCATGTATACAGATAAAATCAAAGTAATTGAAAATGAGCAAAATAATACTTTAATAGACAATGAAAATAAAAAAGCAATTTTTCAGTCTATTGAATTAAACAATCACGCAACACAAATTGAAGAAAAATCATCTGGATTATTTACAGCAGATTCAGTTGTTAACATTGTTAATATAGAAAATAAAACAACCAAACAATATACAGCACAAGCTGTTGTAAAAGAAATTTATACTTATGGCGATATTATTGCTTTGAATTTAGGAACTGAAATAGAATTTTTGAATACAGAGCGGTTGGCTAGTAAAACGATATATTGCAAATCAAGAAATTACAAATATTGTGGTGTCTGATAGCATAGCTGGAATTATTTATAGAGATAAAATAGAAATGATTAATTTATAAAAATTTGAAAGAAAAGGGGAATAAATATGGGAATTATTATTGATGTGATTATTATAGCAATTGTAGTACTATCTGCTTTTTTAGCATATAGGAGAGGATTGGCAGTTTTAGCTATAAATTTATGTGCATTTGTTATTTCTATTGTTGCAGTGGGAATTTTATATTATCCAATTTCTAGTTTGATAATTAATACAACTAGTATTGACGAAACAATAGAAAATGCAATTTATGAAAAAGCAAATGAGCATATTCAAAGTGATGGTGAATATACTAGTCAAATTATCGAAGTAGCCAAAAGTGGAATGTTACCAGAAACTGCTAAAATGTTGTCTATAAACATAGTTAGAGGATTGGTTATGGTTGTTCTATTTGTAGCCATTAGAGTAGCTCTTATATTTGTAAAAGGATTAGCAAATATAATTACAAAATTACCAATTATTAATCAATTTAATAAATTAGGAGGAGCTGTATATGGAGCATTAAGAGGAATTGTAATTATATATGTAGCACTTTTAATTTTACAATTGCCAGCTAAAATGAATCCAAATAACATTGTTTATAAAAATGTACAAGAATCTTTTGTAGGAAAGACAATGTATGAAAATAATATATTTAATTATTTTTTTAAGGTAATAGAAAAGTAATCCAAAATTTAAGAAATATTTGTAGAAACATTGATTTTTTAAAATAATTTTGCTATACTAGTACCATAAAAAATTTAGGAGTGAATGATTTTGGATAAAAAACAAAAGAGCAATAAAAATATCAAAAATAACAAGAAAAAAAGACCAAAAAAAGTATTGAAAAAAATAATGTTACTAATAATATTAATATTAATAATCGCAGGAGGATTATTTGCATATAGAGTACACTTAAACGGTGGAGGAATGACGGGAATGCTTGCAACAATGATTGGGCATGATGAAAACACCAAGAAAAACTTAGCAGAATTTAAAGTACTATTATTAGGAATTAGTACCGACCAAGAAGGAGTAGAATTAACCGATACCATCATAGTTGCCTCATACAATCCAAATACGCAAAAAGCAACTTTACTATCAATACCAAGAGATACATACACAGGTAAAAATATTGCAAAAGCAACGGCTTATGAAAAAATAAATGCATTATATGGAAGAAAGCATCGAGCAGATGAAACATTAAAAGCAGTAAACGAAATAACAGGATTAAACATTGAATATTATGCTGTTGTAAAAACAGAAGCATTAATTAAACTAGTTGATGTAATTGGCGGAGTAAACTTTAATGTTCCAATTGATATGGATTATGATGATGTAACACAAGACTTACATATACATCTAAAAAAAGGAGAACAACTATTAGATGGCGACAAAGCAGAGCAAGTATTACGCTTTAGAAAAAATTCGGATGGAACATCATACCCTACAGAATATGGAGATAATGACTTAGGTAGAATGAGAACCCAAAGAGAATTTATTATGCAAGTAATAAAACAAACAGCAAAACCAGAAAATATATTCAAATTAGGGCAAATATTAGATGTAGCCAAAGAAGACTTAATAACCAATATAGACTTTAATGTAGCTAAAGACTATATACCTTATGCAGTAGAATTTGACACAGAAAATCTATTAACAGAAGCATTACCGGGAACTGTACCTAGTTTAGCCCAAACAAATAATGTTAGCATATTTGTTATAGACAAAGAAGAAACTGAAGAACTAATAGAAAGACTATTCTTTAACAGAGATATTGTAGATGAAGAAACAACAGATGGAAGTACCACAACAGGAAGTCAAACTTCTACAAATACTTTGGACAAAGAAGATATAGTAATAGAAGTTCTAAATGGTAGTGGTGATACTACAGCTTTGCAAAGAGTAGTAAAACAATTAGAAGGTGCTGGATATGAAGTAACAAGAACAGGAAGCACTACAACAACTTCCAAAACAGCTATTATCAATAAAAAAGATGTAAAAGATGTATTATTAAACAATATGAAAGATGTTATTGGAGTTGGGGCTATATCAAAAAGTGAGTTAAGTTCTAGCAAAGTAGATGTAACAATAGTAATTGGAAAAGATTATCAAAATTAAAAAAAGGCAGATAATTTCTGCCTTTAACGTCTACTTTTTCTCTTATTTTTTTTCGTAGAAGAAAATATTTTATAAGCTAAAATCAAAATTATAAATCCAATTATAAATTCTATAATATAAATCAACAATTTTGATTTTTCAACAGAATGAGAAGCTATCAAATCTGTCTTATATTCTATATTATCAATTGAATAAGAAATATTACCAATTACCGCACCTTGTTCGATTGGAGCTTTAATTTCTTCTGGTAAATTAATATTGTAAGGTATATCCTGAATTTGTATATCATTATCAAGTAATGCCTGAATCGATTCATTAGCAATTAAATCTAAATTTTTAGTGTTATTAGTAGCATTTTTGACGTCTACTTGTGTAACAGTAGCATTTCCTTCTAGCAAAGTTCGTAAAGAATAATTATCATAAGCATAATCGTATAATTCTCTTGTTTCTGAAAATCTAGTTGATACTCCATTAACAGTTTTACCACCTAATATAACACATATTAATTCTAAATCATCCTTAAAAGCACAAGAAACTAAGCAATCACCAGCCTGAGATGTATAACCAGTTTTTCCACAAGTTAAATAAGGATAATAAATAGAATTATCTGGAATTATTAATTCATTAGTAGAAGCATATTTTCTAGGTTGATATTTATTTGTAGCAGGAATTGCACAAGAGGCACTACCGGCTAACTTTCTAAATTCATCATTTTGACTGCAGTATTTCATAAGCATTGCTAAATCATAAGCAGTAGTGTAGTGGTTTTCATCATGCATACCAAAAGTATTAGTAAAATGAGTATTAGATAAACCGAGTTCATTAGCTTTAGTATTCATCATTGAAACAAAACTTTCAACAGAACCTCCAACATATTCAGCTAAACAGTTTGCTGCATCATTTGCAGAATGAACTAATAAAAGTTGTAAAAGTTGCTCAACTGTTAATTGTTCACCAACTTGTAAAAATGCAGAAGAATAACCTTCTGGAATAGACATTACAGTATTATAACTTACAGTCACAGTTTCATCTAATTGAGCATTTTCTAAAGTAAGTATTGCAGTCATAATTTTAGTAATACTAGCTGGGTACATTTTTTCAGTTTCATTTTTTTGATAAAGAATTTTACCACTATTTGGTTCTATTATAAGAGCAGCTTTTGATGCTATGTCTGGTTCGTCAGAGGCAGAATATACAAAGGAAGTGTGTAACATTATTATAAATATTGATATAAAAAATAGTACAATTTGCTTTTTTGTATTTAGTTTCATTTTAATAAATCCTTTCTAAATTTTTTATTATCATATATCATTTTATAGAAAATTTCAAGATTAAAGGAGGTTTTTATGTATCGATTAAAACAAAAACAAGTAATTTTAATAGGAATTTTATTAGCTTGTACAATTTGTTGTATTTGCTATTATGTGTATGCAAAAGAAGATACTGATAGTACAGTGGAGATAGAAAACGTAGTAGATGAACAACCAGAGGTTAAGGAGCAAACAAAAGATGAAGAAGAAAAAATTTTAGTACATGTTTCAGGAGCTGTAAATCAAGAGGGAGTTGTGGAATTAGAAACAAATAGTAGAGTAACAAATGCAATAGAAAAAGCACGGAGGTGTTAGAGAAGATGCCGATATGACAGATGTCAATTTAGCATATCCACTTGAAGATGGTATGAAAATCTATATTCCAACTAAGCAAGAAAGCCAAAATAAAACAGAGCAAGTAGAAACAATTAGCAAAGAAATTATGGTGAGCAGTAGTCAAACTTTAAATAATGAAGCAAAAGAGCAATCGAAAACTAATACAAATACTAAAGTAAACATCAATACTGCAACTCAAACACAATTGGAAACTTTAGCAGGTATAGGACCTTCTACTGCAAGTAAGATTTTAGCTTATCGAAAAGAAAATGGGAAATTTAATACTATAGAAGATATTAAAAAGGTAAGTGGAATTGGAAATGCTAAATTCGAAAAGATAAAAGAAAATATAACAGTAAAATAGAAAAAAACTTGCAAAGCTTACATAAATTTGTTATAATACCTTAGTAACTAGAAAACCCCAGTAGATGCCCCGCCAGAAGATATGGTGGGAGAAAAAGGAGGAGAAATTATGATGATTATATGGGGTGCAGTGAGCATAGCGATGTTGGTTATTGGTTTCGTATTGGGACCGGATGACAAAGAAGTTGTCAATCAACTCGAGGCAATGATTAATTGTCTTGGTATGTTGTTGGCATCGGTCGGATGCACGATTATGGCTTATATAATGGCAATACTGGATGATTCTATGGTTGCTGTCATATTAGTCAGTGCAATGGCAGGCATAGCTTATTACTTCTTTGTAATGGCTATGCAATGCGTTCTGGATTATATGAGGTGTAATTCGGAGGTGCCAGAGTACTGCAAAATAAAAAAATAGAACCTAGTTAAATTAAAGATTTTACCTCCAAGTGGGCCCTCAGTCGTAATACGGCTGGGGGTATCATTTTATTACAAAACAAAAATTCGCAAAAACTCTTGACATTTTTGTTTATTACTAATATAATAGACAAAAACGAAAAGGAGAAAGATATGAAGGAAAAATTTTTAGAAATATTAAAAACAGTAAAAAGAGAAGGAATAGACGAATTAATCAACTTTTTAGAAAAATCAGACTTCTTCAAAGCACCAGCTAGCACTAGGTTTCATGGTGCCCATGAAGGCGGACTAGTAGAACATAGCCTAAAAGTATATGAAATTTTACAACACGAAGTAAAAAATTGTATTATGCCAATAGAAATTCCAGAAGAATCAATTATAATAATAGGGTTATTACATGATATATGCAAAACTAACTTCTACAAAGTAGATTATAGAAATGCTAAAAATGCATTAGGGGTATGGGAAAAGGTGCCTTATTATACAGTAGATGATACAATACCTTATGGACATGGGGAAAAATCAGTTATGATGATAACAGAATACATGAAATTAACTCCAGAAGAAAAATACTCAATCCGTTGGCACATGGGCTATACCGAGCCAAAAGAAAATTACAATGCAATTGGAAGTAGTTATACCAAGTATCCAATAGCTTTATTAACACATGAAGCAGACTTAGAAGCAACATATTTTTATGATACATAAAAAGGAAAGGAAATAAAAATGTTAGCATATATAAAAGGAACTTTAGAGATGAAAATGACAGGATATATTGTAATCGATGTAGGAGGATTAGGTTATAAAATATTTATGTCAGATGTAGGAATTGAAAAAATTGGTAACATAGGGGAAAAAGTAAAAGTACATACTTATTATAAAGTAAGAGAAGATGATGTAAGCATTTATGGTTTTAACACATTAGAGGAATTAAAAATGTTTGAATTATTAATTAGTGTTAGTGGAGTAGGAGCAAAAACTGCACTAACTATGCTTGCAGTATGTGAACCATCTGAATTTGCTTTAGCAGTTATTTCAGAAGATGTAAAAACTTTAACTCAAATACCAGGTATTGGAGCAAAATCAGCTCAAAGAATAATTTTAGAATTAAAAGATAAAATAGCTAAACAACAAGAAATCGAGAAAATCAATGCCCAAATAAATAATAAATCAGCTACTAAGAGTAAAATACAAGTTGCAATTGATAATAATCAAAAAGTAGCAGAAGCTATGGCAGCATTGCAAGTATTAGGCTATAATAAAAAGGAAATAGAAAAGGAATTTGCAAAATTAGACAAAAACGAATTATCAACAGAAGAATTAATCAAAAAGGGATTAAATCTTTTAGGTAAATAAAAAAGTGGATATATGGGCTTTAAAAAATAAGAAAGGAGCAGATTCTAAGATGAATGTAAAGGAGCCATTAGCATTTCGTGTAAGACCTAAAACTCTAGAGGAATATATTGGGCAAGAACATGTAATTGGAAAAGACAAAATTTTATATAGAACCATCAAAGCAGATAGATTGTCAAGTATCATTTTATTTGGACCTCCAGGATGTGGAAAAACTTCTCTTGCCAGAGTAATTAGTGAAACAACTAAATACAAATTTTACAAAATAAATGCTGTAACTTCTGGTGTAGCAGAAATAAAAAGAGTAGTAGAAGAAACTCAGAACTTTATGCTAAACCCAAATGGGAAGAGTATTTTATTTATTGACGAAATACATAGATTTAACAAATTACAGCAAGATGCGCTTTTACCTTTTGTAGAAAATGGAACAATTATTTTAATAGGAGCTACTACTGAAAATCCATATTTTGAAGTAAACAAAGCGTTAATTTCAAGGTCAATGGTAATTAAGCTAAATCCTTTAACTGAACAAGACATATATAAAATCTTAAAAAATGCATTAGAAAGAAAAGATGGATTAGGAGATTATAATATAAAAATAGAAGATGATACCTTAAAGAAAATAGCAACAATTAGTAATGGAGATGTAAGAACAGCTTTAAATGGTTTAGAAGTAGCAACATTAACAACACCAATAGAAGAAGATGGATATATACATTTAACTGATGAAGTAATCAAAAACAGCATACAGAACAGAAAGGCAATTTTTGATAAAAATGGCGACCAACATTATGACAATATCAGTGCTTTCATAAAATCAATGAGAGGTTCTGATCCAGATGCTGCAATATTTTATTTAGCAAGAGCTCTAAATGGAGGAGAAGATCCTGTATTTTTAGCAAGAAGAATTGTAATATGCGCATCAGAAGATGTAGGAATGGCAAATCCAAATGCTTTAGTAGTTGCAAACAGTGCTATGCAAGCAGTTCATGCGATAGGAATGCCAGAAGCAAGGATTATATTATCTGAAGCTGCTGTATATGTTGCAACATCTAAAAAATCAAATGCAACATATTTAGGAATTAATCGAGCCATAGATGATGTAGCAACAAAAGATACAGGAGAAATACCAATGCACATAAGAAATGCTCCAATCGAAAAAATGAAAGAATTAGGATATAGCGAAGGTTATTTATATCCACACGATTTTCCGGGTCATTATGTAGAACAGCAATATTTACCAGATAAAATGCTTGGAACAAAATACTATAATCCAGATTGAATAATTTTATAAAAATTGGAAAGCCTACTAAAAAGTAGGTTTTTTGTTTTTTCTATACTATAATAGGAAAGCTTAATTGTATAGAGATTTTCGAGTAAAGAATGGAGTTTATTATGGCAAAAAAATCAATAATCGGACTATTAGCAGGGATAGTAAATGGTTTGTTTTCAACAGGTGGAGGAATGATATTAGTTCCGGCTTTTATGTATTTATTGAAATTAGATGCAACTAAATCAAGAGGGACATCTGTTTTTTGCATTCTCCCAATGGTAATAACAAGTAGTTTTTTTTACTATAAAGGAAATTTTATTAATTGGAAAATAGCAATTTTGTGTGCAGTAGGAGGTGCAATAGGAGGTTTTATAGGAGCCAAATTATTGAAAAAATTGCCAGAAAGAATTATGAAAATTGTATTTACAATACTTTTAATTTATGTTTCTTATACAATGTTAGTTAAATAGTATGGTAAGCAAACAAGAAAGGGATTAGATTTATTGTGTCAGAGGTTTTAATTGGTATAATTGCAGGAATTGTAAGTGGTACAGGAATGGGAGGAGGAACTATCTTAATATTTCTTCTTACTGTTTTAATGTCATTAGACCAGCATGTAGCACAGGCAACGAACTTAATTTTTTTCATTCCGACTTCTATTGTAGCAATTATGGTAAATTTAAAAAATAAAAATATTGATACTAAATTAGCAATTCTCATATCAATATTTGGAATTTTAGGAGCTGTTGTAGGAGCAAATATTGCTATTCATATAGATGTTGGAATTTTAAGAAAATGTTTTGGCGTTTTTTTAGCAATAATTGCCATAAATGAAATATATTCCATTTTTAAATTATATCGAAAACAGTATAAAATGGACAAAAAAATAGATAATAAATAATAGAAGGTGCAAAATAATTTGTGCTTAAAAGAAAGGGATGAGATAAATGAAATTTGTTAAAGGAGTTATGATTGGTGGATTAATTACTACAGGATTAATGATGATGTATTCCGAAAATGATAAAATGAACAAAAAAAGAGTTATGAAAAAAGGAAAACAATTTGCTAGAAAAATGGGAATGATGTAGTGAAAAAGAGTTCTAAATATAAAATTTAGAACTCTTTTTTAAAGATTATTCTTCAAAAATGTCGTGCTTGTCAGGTTTATTGTGTTTATCACAATCATCTATAAAGCAATCACATTTTTCACATTTCTCGCCTTTTAAACATTTTCCTTCATGATGACATTTTGCACAAATTTTTATTTTTTTAGTATCATTTACCCAAATTTGAATAGCATATTCTTTACCTGGGCAAAGAGGACCAAATACAAATTCCCCTTCTTTATCGGTAAATGTGTGTCCAATAGGTCTTCTTTCCTCTTTTCCATTTTCGCAAACAACTTCAACCAACTTTATTACAGCATCAGAAACTGGTTCTTTAAAGCAATTTTTCACAACTCCATAAATAACATCACGATTATCTTCTGTTAATAAAAAAAAGTACCAAAAATATATTAAATAAAAAATATTTTTATATTATAGTCTTTTTCAATTACTATATAGTCAATCACAGATAGCCATATTCTCCTTTTTTCTAACCTAGACAAGTTATTATATATGGATAAAAAATCTTGGCTTAAAAATGCTTTTAAATCATCTATATTGTCATGTGGTTTAATAGTTTTTTGTGTTTTTTCTTGTTCTTTATATAGAGAATCTAATTGGGTTACAAAACTTTTATAGTCCTTTTCATAATCTTCAATCCTTATTAAATCTCTAACATATAAATCTTTTAGCTTGGTTAGTTTATTTTCAATTGAAGAAATTTCTTTGGATAAATCTAATTTTTTTATATTTTTTTGTTTATATTCATAATCAGAAATATATTTTTCTAATTGAATATTGAATTCTTGTAATAATTTCTTCTCAATTTTTTGCTCATTAAAACTTTTATTACAGTTACACTTTAGTGCCAAATGATGCCTTTTACAAATATAATAATATCTAGAACTTTCTATGTTCTTAGAATAAAATTTACCTCCTAAAGTATAACCACATTCAGCACATTTTAACAACCCTTGAAAAATATATCCACCAGAATTTTGGCTACTTGGCTTCCTTGCATTTTTTTTCAATAACTTTTGTGTGTTATCAAAGGTACAAAAATCAATTATTGGGGGACAGAAATTTTCTATATCACCATATCTAGTTTCTTTTGTTCCTATATATAATTTATTTGTTAATATCCTGTAAGTCCTCATATAATTTAATTGGAGTTCAGGATATTTTAAATCTAATTTTTGAAATGTTTGGTATGCACTAGTAGTTTCTTTATAAAATTCAAACGCATCTAAAACAATTTGCTTTTTATTCTCGTCAACAATTAATTTTTTATCATTTCTTTTTAGTCCTATAGGAATTTTGCCACTGATAAGTTCTTTGTTTTGTATTTTTGTTTTAAACACACTTCTTATTCTTTCAGATGTTTGAGCTGATTCATTTTCAGCAACAGAAAGCATAATATTAATATGTAGTCTACCGATTTGCAGTGGAACTATCATATTTTTCAAAAATAGTTTGCCAAAATACTTCGTGTTCATCAAGAGTATCTAATATTTTATAATAGTTTCTTACTCCACGAGAAAGTCTGTCAAGTTTTGTAATAAGTATTCTGTTTATTTTATTTTGTCTTACATCTTTTAACATTTTTTGTAAAGCAGGTCTATTTAAATTTGTTGCAGAAAACCCATCATCTTCATATATGTTATAAATATGGAATCCATTAGCTAAGGCATATTTTGTTAATTCTTCTCTTTGAGTTCGTAAACTATCTCCATTCAATGCTTGTTCTTCTGTACTAACACGAATATATAAAGCAACTTCTTCAGCTTTTTTCTTAAAATCATTCATATTATTATTTATATTGTTTTGCATAAAAAATACCTCCATTTTCTTAAATAAATTTTAAATTTACTATTGAAAAATGAAGGTATTTATTATACAATAAA
>CANQTZ010000035.1 GCA_947626865.1 uncultured Clostridia bacterium | reverse complement strand
AAGGAAACGTCCCCAATGCGACACTGTCCCCAATACGACAAAAATGTCGGAAAAGAAACGTCCCCAATGCGACACTACATTACCCATATTGATGCTGATTTACTTTTTACTTTGAAATTTCCACAGCCATCTTCATCTATTGTGATTTTTTCTTCGCAATTTCCCAAAGCATCTATAAATTCTTCTCCTGCATATTGTGTACCTACATACATTCTTTTTTCTCCGTCTCCTGCGTTTGAAATTACAACTGCTAATCCTGATTTGATGTGTTCTTGATCTCCTTCTCTAGTCCAGCCTATGTAATCTGGATGGTCAAAGTAGTCATGTTGTGTTCCATAAGCTCTTTCTTTTCGTATTTGTGTTATTGTTTTTATATCTTCTACTGGTTCTATATTGTCATGTGGTATTCCATAAAAGTCACCATAAAATATGCATGGATATCCTTCTTCTCGAAGTAATATAATGCTATATGCAGATTGCTTAAACCACCTTTGTACAAAGCTTTGAAGACTTTGTCCTGGTTGGGTGTCATGATTATCCACAAAGGTTACTGCTTTGCATGGATTTTCTTTGACTAAAGTTCCTTCTAATATTTTTGACATATCATAATTTTCGTCTTCTGAGGCTGTTTGTAAATGATAATGCAAAGGAACATCAAACAATGATATTTTTCCTTCTGTTTCTTGGATATATCTATGTAATTTAGAAATGTCACTACTCCAATATTCTCCTACTGTAAATAACAGCTGATCTTTTGATACATCAATCATGTATTGTACCCAGTCTTTGTAAAATTCGGCTTTTATATGTTTTACCGCATCTAAACGAAAACCATCTACTTTAGTTGTTTCTAAATACCATTTTCCCCAATTTTTACATTCTTCTATTACTTCTGGATTGTCGAAATCTAAATCAGCTCCCATTAAATAATCATAATTTCCAAATTCTTCGTCAACTCCTACATTCCATTCTTTATCTTTGAATTTAAAAAGAGCTTTTTCTTTTGAATTTTCATCATAATCTATTCCACTAAAATGAGTCCAATTCCATTCAAAATCTGAGTATTTGTGCTTTCTTGCAGGAAATGTAAATTTTGTTGCTACTCTAACATTTTCTTGATTAGAAATTTCGATATTATGATTTCCCCAATCTACCTTTTTTGCTGGAATGTTTTGCAACATATCTGCTCCCATTTTATGGTTTAAAACAATGTCTGCATAACTTTCTATTCCACTTTGTTTTAATGTCATGATGCAATTTAAATATTCATCTTTTGAACCATATTTTGTTTTTATACTTCCTTTTTGGTCAAATTCTCCTAAATCATAAACATCATATACGCCATATCCAACTTCGTCTTTTCCTCCTATTCCTTTGTATGCTGGCGGAAGCCATAATGCTGTTATTCCAATGTGTGCTAGTTCTTCTGCTTGATTTGCTATTGTATTCCATAAATTTTGATTGCAATCCATATACCATTCAAAATATTGCATAATTATTCCATTTATTTTTCTCATATTTTACTCCTTTTTTTATTTAATGTATCACAATTTTATTTTTTTAGCAAGTAGGTAGACATTTTCCCTTCCCATACACTTGACATTTTTATAATTTAATAGTATAACTATCAAGTGCTAATAAAACATCAAATTTTTAAGAAAGGACTTTTTTTAATGGATTTTATATTTGAAAGAAAAATAAATTATTATGAAACAGACAAAATGGGGGTTGTTCATCATTCAAATTATATTCGCTTTTTAGAAGAAGCTAGATGTGAAATGCTAAAAGTTAATAATATGCCATACTCAGCATTTGAAGAACAAGGAGTTATGATTCCTGTTTTAGGTGTCAAATGTGATTACAAATCACATGTAAGTTTTAATGATACTATTGTAATTGCCCCTATTGTTAAAGAATTTAATGGTGTACGTTTAATGGTAGAATATCATATCACAAATAAAAAAAGTGGAGATTTAGTATTAATTGGAGAAACAAAACATTGTTTTACTGATAAAAATTTAAAACCTATTCGCTTGCAAAAACAAATTCCTTCATTCTATGATAAATTCATGTCTTTAAAAAAGAAATAGAAATATTTAGTATACATTTTCCCAAAAAAGTCTTTTATTTTTTCCATTTTTATGATACAATACATTTGATTTTAAGATAATTTAATGAAATTTGTCAAAATCAAAAGATAAAAAATGAAAGGAAGTAATATTATGGAACTAAATAAATGTAGCAGATGTGGAAATTTTTATGTATCCAATACAAATGTATGCCCAAAGTGTAGTGCTAAAGATAACTTTGAATTTTCGAATTTTAAATCTTATGTACAGGAAAACGGTTTTGAAAATTCTTTAAATACCATTTCTAACGAAACTGGTATTACTGTACAAAATTTAAATCGTTTTTTAGAGTATGAAGATTTTCAAAATTTCCAGAAAACATTAGGAAATTTGAATTAACAAATAACAATAAGAAAGGTTTTGAGACAATGGAAAATGTTTTTGACATATTAGAAGAAAGAGGTTATATTGAACAATTAACCCACCCAAAAGAAATTAAAGAGCTTTTTTCAAAGGAATCTGTTCCTTTTTACATTGGAATTGATCCAACAGCAGATAGTTTGCATGTTGGACACTTCGTTTCTTTGATGGTTGCAAGTCATCTACAAAAATATGGGCATAAGCCTATTATTTTGGTTGGTGGTGGTACTGCAACTATTGGTGACCCTTCTGGGAAAACTGATATGAGGAAAATGCTTTCTCGCGAAGAATTAGATTATAATGTTGAATGTATTAAAAAGCAAATTGAAAAATTTGTTAGTTTTGAAGGCGAAAATGGTGCTATTATTGTTAACAATGCTGATTGGCTACTAGATTTAAAATTTGTTGATTTTGTTCGCGAAATTGGAAGTTTATTTTCTGTTAATAAAATGCTTTCTGCTGAATGTTACAAGCAAAGACTAGAAACTGGACTAACTTTTTTTGAAATGAGCTATATGTTAATGCAATCTTATGACTTTTTATATTTGTATAATAAGTATGGTTGCAAACTTCAAATGGGTGGCAATGACCAATGGTCTAATATCATAGGCGGAGTGGAATTGATTCGTAAAATTGGCAAAGATGATTCTTTTGGTTTAACTTTTAAATTATTGACAACAAAAGAAGGCAAAAAAATGGGCAAAACAGAAAAAGGCGCTCTTTGGCTAGATTCAGCAAAAACTTCTCCTTACGAGTTTTATCAATATTGGAGAAATGTTGAAGATAGTAGTGTTGAAACTGTGTTTAAAATGCTTACTTTTTTACCAATGGAAACTATAAAAGAACTAACATCTTATCAAGATGAACGAATTAATGAAGCTAAAAAAATCTTAGCTTTTGAAATTACTAAGTTAGTTCATGGCGAAGAAGAAGCTACTAAAGCTGAGGCGGCTTCTAATGCTCTATTTAATGGAGAAGGAAGCTTAGAAAATATGCCTACTGTAAAATTAGAAAATATGGATATATCTATTTTAGATGCAATCATCTTAAGTGGTATTGCACCATCTAAAGGACAAGCTCGAACCTTAGTTACTCAAAATGCTATTTCTTTAAATAATAATAAAATAACTGATGTAAATTATACTCTTTCTGAAAAAGATTTTTCAGATGGATATGCTATTTTAAAGAAAGGAAAAAAAGTATTTTATAAATTAGAATTATAATTAAAAGACTGTTGATATCGACAGTCTTATTTTATTTGCTTTTTTCTACAATTTCTACAATGTCTGCAATATATTCACCTATAACAGGAATGTTTAAGGTAACTATTTTTTGTAACACGAAAACTAATACAGCTGTAATAATTGTAACACCTATCCCCACTCCAACGCCTCTTGAAATACCTGCTAGCAAGTTTCTTTTAATAATTTGTTTAGTATTTCCGAAGTAAATATGCCCATTCCTCATAATTCGTTTTTTGTAATGCTTCACTTAAATTTTGAATAGAATTATTCAATATACTTATCATTTTCTTTTTTAACCACATAAAAAATCCACCTTTTATTATAGTGGATTTTTTCTTAACAATTTATTCAATACAATTTATTCAACATTTTCTACTATATTAGTATTTGTATTAACATTGTTCATTTCCTCTTGCTCAGTTCCATCTGCTTCATCTGTATCTGTCTTGTCTGTTTGATTAGTTTTTTCATCTAACTCTTTTTGCTTTTTCTCTTCTTCCTCTTTCAAAGTTTCTAAAGAAGTAATTAAATCTTGTAATCTTTTTACATCTTTACCCATCATTTCCCAATCATTATTTTGATTAGAATCTGTCAAATTTTTGTTAGCTTTAATAATAGCTTCAATAAGACCTTCAATATCTTCAGTATTTTCTACTTCAATGTCAACAGCATATTTAGAAAGTAAATTTTCTAAGGCATTTGATATTGTATCTCCCATAGCTACTTTATTTCCTGAAGCCACAATTATCTTCTTTAAAACAGGTACTTCTGATTCATTTAACATTGTTTGATAAATTGGTTCTACATATAATAAAGTATTATCAACAGGGACAATTATCATTTGCTTAGTCAATTTAGTTCCAGTTATGTTTAACGCTTCTAATTCTGACGAAATAGCTTCATCTTCTTCTATTTGTTTATCTAATTGCATTGGTCCTACTATATTACTATCTGCTGAAAATTTATATAATTTTAATTGATTAGTACTTCCATTACTACTTCCTACTAAGTAAGAAATGATATTTTGCTTTTCATCTGGTGTATAAATTTGTACCAATCCAAATTGTTCACCACTTGCAGTTTTTACCATTGTATAATAAGGTGCCATATAAGTTCCTGTAGACTTAGTAGATTTTACACTATTATATTTAGCAATATCCCATAAATCATCTGCACGATACAAAACATCTGGTTTTACATTGTGATATACCTTTAACACTTCTGCTTGAACTTTATATAAAAATTCTGGATAAACACAATGACTTGCTATATCTTCTGGAATTGTTTCATCTAAGTCTGCAAATAGTGTTTTATAGATATTTCTATAAGCCATAGCTATTGGATCACTTCTATCTGTTATGTAATAAGACATTGTTCCATCATAGCTATCTATCAATACTTTAACAGAATTTCTAATGTAATTAATATTTTCTTTTATTCCGTCATGCTCAATAGTTGTATATTGTGAATAAGGATAACTACTAGATACTGTATATGCATCTAATACCCATACAATTTTGCCCTCTTTTGTTACTACTGTATATGGATTTTCATCATATATTAAATATGGTAATGCTTTTTTGGCTCTTTTAATAATATTTCTATTTATCAAAATTTTACTATCTCCGAGTTATTTCATTTGAAAAAGCTAAATTTAAATCTCCTTCTGTTATACCTAATACAAGCCTATCTAAAAATCCTAACTGTAATCCTGCTTTTCCCGCATAAGTAGAAGTATGGTCTTCCCCATTTTGGTCAGTATAATCATATTCTTGTTTATTTTTTACATTTGTTGCAATAATTTCTTGTGTTTCTAATCCAAAATAAATACGTGGTTGTTTAGTAATTATTTGCTCATCTGTTCCTGCAACTTCCTTTTGGATATATTCTATGTTTCCAGTATTTGTACTTTCTGTTGCTGATGCGATTATTTGTCCCATACCATGTGTATTTTCATAGGTTTTATTATTATAAGTTCTTCCAGAATTTTTTATTTCTCTTGGTGCTACATATACTACTTGGTCTTTTCCGTTAATTTCATATTTTGCTAAATTAGCATTTCTAAAAGAAAAATATCCTGTTTCTGTTTGGCTATCTTCTAAAGTATTTAATACCGCTTCTTGACTAATTATTGGTATATTATGAATAACATTACTGTTTTTTTCTACTTCTTCTGTTGTAATGGTTCCAGAATTTTCAATATTTGCTTCTTCAATATTAATTTCATACGCATTTTTGGTGTTTTGAATATTCTCTGCTAGATATTGTTTTTCTTTATCTAATTCATTTGAACTCACAACAGTTATATCAAATATCATCATTACAAAAAATAGAACAACTAAATATGCTGGTATTACTATTAAATTTTTTAATACTTTTGATGTCTTTTCTTCTTTAAAATATCTTAAAGCTCTGTATGAAAATATTACAATGATTACAGCAAAAATCATATAACCCCATAATTTGATTGTTGTTTCTGTCATTCCTGCTCCTACTATATCGTAATCCTCATTAATTGTTAATAATTTTCCAAACATCATATTTTGTACATTTAATATGGTCATTATGGCAATCCCTATCATAACTAATAAAATGTTTCTAGTTAGTTTTTTCATAAATAAACTTTGTTTTAACATTTTTCCATCAATACCATCAAAGAATCGATTAAATATAATCACATAATATAAAGCCATATAAAGTGATAAGCCTACAAATAATACTATAAAGTACAATGTTAATGCTTCTATTAGTGGCTTTTGGAAAATATAATAAGCAATATCTAAGTTGAAAATTGTATCTTGTATTCCAAATGCTGTGCTATTCATAACTAACATTATTTTTTGCATAATAACTGCAGATACTATAAAACTAACAATAGCAGATATAACTAAAGCTAATGATTTATTTAATAACTTGGGCATTGGTTTGTTTTCTTTTTCAAAAAATTCTTTTAAACCCTTTTTTATTCCTCTATTTGTAAAGTAAATTATCAAATATAATACTATAAAATTAATTGCCATAATTGAATAGCGATATATGATGTTCGTATAAAAAATATTAAGATATTCCTTTCCCATTTCTAAATATTCTAAATAGCTTCCTCTTAATTGGATATAACTAACTGTTGCAAATATCACTAAGAATAAAATAACTAATTTCATTCTTATTCCATTTTTTTGTTTTTTATTTCTTTCTTTTGTCTCTTTAGTGTTAGCTGTATCCAGTATGGTTTCTTGTTTATTTTGATTTTCTTCCACAAGATTCCCTCCTTTTTTGTTTTTTATAATTTATTATATAATTGCTTTTACAAAATCACTTGAGTTAAATACTTCCATATCATCAATTTGTTCACCAATTCCAATAAATTTTACTGGAATTTTATTTTCCTGAACTATTCCAACTACAACTCCGCCTTTGGCTGTTCCATCTAATTTTGTAAGAACAAGTCCTGTAATATCTGCTTCATTTTTAAAAGCTTTTACTTGAGAAATAGCATTTTGTCCGGTTGCTCCATCGATTACTAATAATACTTCTTGGTCTGCACCTTGCATTTCTTTTCCAATAACTTTTTGAATTTTATTTAGCTCATCCATAAGATATTTTTTATTGTGCAATCTGCCTGCTGTATCTACAATTAATACATCTGCCATTTTTTCTTTTGTGATTTTGATAGCATCATATACAACAGATGCAGGGTCTACACCTTCTTTTCTTTTTACAATGTCTGCTCCTGCTCTTTTAGCCCATATTTCTAATTGTTCTACTGCAGCAGCACGAAATGTATCTGCAGCAGCTACTACTACCTTTTTTCCATCTTTTGCTAATCTATTTGCAATTTTTCCAATAGAAGTGGTTTTTCCCACTCCATTTACTCCTACTACTAGAATTACTGATGGCTTTGTTTCAAGATGTAAATTTACATCTGCAACGTCTAATATTTTTTGCATTTCTTCTCTTAAAGCTTGTTTTACTTCTTCTGTTTCTTGTATTTTTTCTTTTTTTAGTCTTTCTCTTAAATTTTCTATGATTTTTACAGATGTGTCCATCCCTATATCTGACATTATCAATATTTCTTCTAATTCTTCTAAAAATTCTTCATCTACTTTTCTAAAGCTTTTAAATACCTGATTTATTTTTTCATCAAAGGAGCTTTTTGTTTTATTCATTTTTTCTTTTAGTTTATCAAAAAATCCCATTTTTTTCACCCTTTCTTATTTGCTTTACTATTGTACCATATATTTTTTTATTTTTCCATATCTTTTGGCATATTTAAAAGGGATATTTCATTTTTCTTTTTTTGAGGTAATTTAATTTTACTACTTATTCTTTGCAAAAAAGCTTTTCTTTTTTGTCTAGAAATAGGCACAGATAAATTGCTTTTTCCTGATTTTTGATAAGATTTTTCATAACTAGATACTGTAGAAATTAAATAATCAGAAACAGAAGTATAATGTTGCAATACTTCTGCTTCTCTTTTTATATAACCATTATCAATAATTCGTAACCTTTCTTTACTATTACCGTTGCCATATATTCTTCCTAGATTTTCTATTTTGGGATCATTCCATACCCAACCTTTGCTTCTTAATATATTATATACATATTGTACATCTTCTCTAGTAATATCACTCGTTTGCAATCTAGGCATAACACACATACAAAAAGGAATATTTGTAAATCCTATTTTTGTTTTATAATTTACTTTTTGAATGTTTTCTACACATAATGGTATATCGGTATAAGGTATTTCTGGACAGAATTTGATTATTATATCTTTAATTGCAAAAACATCTGATGTTTCTCCACTATCAATATATTTTATTTGTTCATTATATTGTTTTTCATATTCTGATATTATCTTTTTTATTTTTTCTACTATATTTTTGTTAGGTATTTTTTTCAAAATATCATTTAATGTTTTTACATCTTTCACAGCATTTCTCTCCCTTATATAGCTTTTACTCTCTTTCATCTTCTCCTTCTTTTGTAATTTGTTTTTTTATGCTTTCAGATAATGCATTTTTAAATTCAACTTCATCTGCCCAATTTATATCTACTCTTGCATCATTATTTGGTCCGATATCAACATTTATAGCTGTTTGCGTAATTAAAACTCCATTTTCCATTCTCATTTTTCTAATATAGTCTGTATTTGTTAATCCAATTTTACCATCTGGATTTCTTGGCGCTGTAAACCATACTTTAGTGTCTCCCATTTCCTGCTCATATTTGTCCAAATCAAAAATTGCTTTTTCAGAAAGGCTTGCTTTTCCTGATGTATAAATCCAACTATCTCCTATTATTGGTTTTATTTTTTTTGCTAATGATATTCTATATGGTGTACAATCTTTTCCTTTTTGTCTGTCATTTCCATCACTTACTTCTATATCTTGAACAAATGGTAAAATATTATATTTTAATTCATTGCTTGCTTTTAATTTTTTCATTTCTTCTTTTATATAATTAGCTTCTATATCGGCTTCTTCCTCTGATGTTGAAGTTGTATAATAATAAAAGCCATACGGAATTTTTAATTCTTCACAAACTTTTGCCTGCTCCATATAATTTTTATTTTTGATTGGCTTGAATTCTACATTTTTTCCCCAAGGACTGCTTCCTAGTTTTATATATGCAAAGTCAATTTTTCCTTGTATATCAGATGTATCAGTCAGAATTTTATGGTTATTTACTACTTTTTTCGGTATGTTTCCCTTTTGCAATGTTTTTCTTAATTGCATTTCTGGACATGATTGAGATACGTCTATTCCAATGATTTTGCCATTAGGGTTATTTCCCATGTTGTTTATTATTTTGTTTATTTTTCTATTTCCTGTATTGGCTTTTACTTTATAATCATCTCTTAATTTTTGTACATCTTTTTCTATTTGCGTTGTTTTTTCTAACAAGTCACCACGTATATATCCTTCATAAGTACCTTTTTCATTAACATATATACAAGAAATCCACTCTTCTTCTCCATTTGATGATGCAACATTTTCTACTCCCATTACATATTCATCTTGATTAATAGCTACTATTTTATTAAATTTTCCTACATATGCACTTTTTCTCAAATTTACCCCATCTTCTGGTACAACTCTATATATTGTGTTATATTTCTGTAATTCTCTTTCTTCCATTGTTGTTACTTTTTCTAAATATTTATCTTCTGTTGTTCCTTTTATTGCTTGTCCATCATCTGCAATACCTACTACTTCTACTTTTCCTTTTTTTAAAGATTCCATAATGAAAATATTGTCTTGTGGTAATACTTCTATATTTCCACCTTTTGTCTTTACTGGTATTCCTTTATATTTATCTCCATCTATATCTATTCCTTTTGCTATTGTAATTTCATTATTTTCTTGATTTACAACAGATGTTACTGCCATTGCTCCTAAGCCTAATGCTAATGCAATTGCAACAATTCGTTTTTTTCCACTTAATTTTTGGGGAATTTTGCTTATTACTTTATTTTTTATTTTTCTTTTTTTACTACTTATACCATTCACTCTACTATTATATTTAATTTGTGCTATTTTTCTTTTTATATCATATTGAACATTATTTATTGGACTTAATTTATATGCATATTTTAACTGAGCTACTTTATTTTTTATTTTTGTTTTCATACTACATTTTCCTCCCTTATTTTACAAAAAATTTCAGAATCCAATTAGGAATTCTGTTAATAATTTTTTGTAATTCTCCATTTTGCATCTGCAACTGTCTTATTTGTTCTTGCTGCCTATCAATTATTTTTTGATTTTGTTTTCTATACTCTGTAATATAAGTTTGTATTTTCACTTGTCTTTGTTTCTTTTCTTTTTCTAGCCTTATAATGCAATTATGATTTTTTATCATATTCATTTTTAATAAAACTTCTTCCATATTAAATTTCATTCCTCTCTTGCTTAATTAAAAGGCATGCATAGAAATTAAAGCTTACGTTCTTTCAAACTATTCCCCTTATATATTTTAACGTTTTTTGGTAATTATGTCAAGTAGTTTTGGTGAAATACATAAATCAAAAGATACTGACAGCTAAAATCAGTATCTTATTTTAATATTTTTACTAAATTTTCTAAAGCTTTACCCCTATGGCTCATCTTATTCTTTTCCTCTGATGTCAACTCAGAATAAGTTTTACCATTTTCTAATTCAAAAATAGGATCAAAACCAAAACCATTATTTCCTCTTGGCTCTCTTGCAATTTTACCTTTTACCTCTCCTTTTGCCGTTATACATTTACCATCTTCATAAAAAGCTACAACACAAACAAATTTTGCATTTCTATCCTCTCCTTGCAAATCTTTCATTCTCTCCAAAACAGCTTGATTCTTTTGCTGGTATGTTGCATTTTCTCCCAAAAATCTATGCGTATGCACACCTGGCCAACCATCAAATTTTTCTATACATAGCCCTGTATCATCTGCTATGCATGGCATATTAATAGCTTCAGATATCTCTTGAGCCTTTTTCTTAGCGTTACCTTCAAAAGTTTCTTGATCCTCTTCAACTTCTATATCACAATTAATATCCTCTAAAGATAACAATTCATAATCTTTCAAAATATTTTTTATCTCTTGTAATTTTCCTGCATTGCGAGTAGCTACCACAATTTTTTTCATCACTCTTACCCCCTAAAAGCCTTTAATTTAAGCCATTTGGGATAACCCGTCCCAAAAAGCACACCGATGTACCGTTAGTGCCTGTCCCAAATGATACATCGATGTACCGTTGGTGCCTGTCCCAAATGGTACATCATGCTAATATGGCTTCTTTTTCTTTTACCATTTCACAGATTAAATCTGCTACTTTTTCTACTCCTAATATGTCACTGTTGATACACATGTCATAATTAGAATGGTCGTCCCATTGTTTTTCTGTATAATATTTATAGTGGTTTGCTCTTAGTTTGTCAATTCTTTTTATTTCTTTTTCTGCTTTTTCTTTATCTAATCCATATATTTCAGTTGCTCTTTTTATTTTGTCTTTCATATCACTGTAAACAAAGACACTAATTACGTTTTCTCTGTCTTTTAAGATAAAGTCTGAACATCTGCCGATTATTACACATGATTCTTTGTCTGCTACTTTTTTTATTAGTTCCGCTTCTTTTATGAATAATTCATCTGCATCATTTAGTCCAAAGTAATATCCATTGTTTAAACCTGATAAAGTGTTTCTTTTTTGCTCATTTGTTTCGATATATTCTTCGGAAAGTCCTGTTTCTTCTGCTACTTTTGTAATGAATTCTTTATCATATAGTTTTATTCCTAATTTGTCTGCAATAAGTCTTCCAACATATCTTCCACCTGATCCATATTCTCTTGATATGGTGATAATAATGTGTTTGTTTAATTGATTGTCTGTGCTTGTGTCATCAATTAATGCTTGACTCTTAGCTGTTCCTTTGTCTAATCTTCTAACTTCTTGTACTAAGAATGTTGTTGCTAAGACAAATGCTAAACCATCTGCAACAGGTCCTGCACTTAAAATTCCCATAATTCCAAATATACTACTTAAAATTAGCATAGCTGGAACTAAAAATAGTACTTGTCTTGATAAAGATAAGATTGCACTTTTTATACTTTTTCCAATTGCTTGGAAAAAGATTCCTGATGGAATTTGTACTCCGTTACAAATACATAATAATAAATAAACTCTAAAGCCTAAACAAGCAAATTCCATGTATGTTTCGTCTCCGCTACCAAAAATAGCTATAAGTTTGTCTGGTATAGTTTGGAATAGTATGAAAGCAATTGTGCTTATCATAATGCTTATTCCTAATACTGTTTTTAATGCACTTTTTACACGTTGGAATTTTCTTGCTCCATAATTGTAACCAAGTATTGGTTGTGTTCCTGCTGCTAATCCTACTATAATACTATTTAAAATTTGGCTAATTTTCATAACTATACCAAGTACTGTAATTGGTATTTCTGAACCATATTTTGATTCTGTTCCATATTTTGCAAGTAAATTGTTTTCAACTGCTACAACAAAAACGAAACTCATTTGAGTAATAAAACTGCTAATTCCTAATGCTACTATTTTCTTTCCTACACTAAATTTAGGTTTAAATGTTTCTTTTTGTAATGTAATTGATTTGAATTTTTTAATATACAACATATTTAATGCAAAGGTAACTATTTGGCTAATTACTGTAGCAATTGCGGCTCCTTCTACTCCCATTTTTAATACAAAGATAAAAATAGGATCTAAGATAACATTTAAAATAGCTCCAATTACCATAGATTTCATTGAATATTGTGGACTTCCATCTGCTCTAATAATAGAATTCAATGTTGTTCCTAACATCATAAATGGTAATCCTATTGCAATTATTCTTCCATATCCCATTGCATAATCTCTTAATGCATCTGTACAACCAAATACATTCAATAACTGTGGCAAAAATATTAACATTAAAACACATAAAAAAACTGCTACAATAGCAGATAAAGTAATTCCATTTCCTACGCCTTTTTCTGCTTCATCTTTTTTCTTTTCTCCTAATTTCAAACTTAAATAAGCTGATGTACCATCACCAAACATTAAAGAAAATGCTAAACAAATCATTGTTAATGGAAAAACAATGTTAGTTGCACCATTTCCTAAATAACCTACTCCCCAACCAATAAATATTTGGTCTACAATATTATATAAAGAATTTACTAATAATGATATAATACAAGGAATTGAAAATTTGCGGATTAATTTTCCTATTTTTTCAGTTCCTAAAATGTTTTCTTCTTTTTCCACTTTTGTTCCTCCTTCTTTTTCCTAAAATAATTACTACCAGTCAGCTATTTTACTAATTTAAAGGCTGACTGGTAACTACTACAGTAGAATCTTCTGAGATTTTGGCTAATATAATAATTCTTTGTTCATCATCATCTGTACAACATGATAATGTTATTTCTGGTTTTCCAAATGTATCTCTTTTTATATAGCTAATGTCTTCTGCTGTTGTTATAAATTTTTGATAGATTGTATATTCAATTTTTTTATTGTCTAATGTTGTGATATAAATTTTATCTCCTATGTTTAAATATTTGTTGTTAGAAAAAATAGTACCATTTCTATAATTGTGACCTACTATTAAATTGTTACCATCTTGGTTTAAATCCCCTGTTGAATATAACAAACATGGTGCATTTTCCATTCCTTTAACAGTAACTTGATTTAAAATTGGTGTATCTACACTTATTTTTGGTATTTCGATTTTTCCAACTGTTGCAAATCCTTTATATTCTGATGGTTGCTCCTCTTGTTCTACTTTTGGTGTTTCCTCTTGTTTTTCTTCTACTGTAATTTTAATGTCTTCATTTTGTGTTTGTTTTTGTTCTTCAATTGTTTCCTCCTGCAATTCGCTATTTACTGCATCTTCAGTTTGTGGTTCAACTTCTTCTTCCTGATTGATTTCTTCTTTTGGTAACTCATTTTCAACTTTTTCTTTTAATAATACGGTTAAAGGATTTTGATTTGCCATGATTGATTTTGTAGAAACTATTGGATTTATACCTGCTATCATTAGATTTTCTTGATTAGCTTTTTTGAAATAATTAATTCCTATTATAAGCATATATATAATAAATAAAATTACTATATTAATACTAAGCCCTACAATAATTTTTCTATTTAGCATATTCCAATCCCTTCCTTTTTATTTTTGCCGTATCTATTTTATCACTTTATTTGACATAATGCAATACAAAGAGGCCAATTTCTTAAAATTTACGTTGCTGTATAATGGTTTTATGATGGGCTACACTCATCATAAAACCATTATACAGCAACAAATTGACCTCTTTTAAAGTTAGCTTTTACACCAAAATTAATACATTCCATCCATTCCAGCTGGCATGCCACCTTCGTGACCACAGTTACATGATTTTGGTTCTGGCGCATCTGTTACTAAACTTTCTGTTGTTAATACCATAGAAGCTATAGATGCTGCATTTTGTAATGCACTTCTTGTTACTTTAGTTGGATCAACAATTCCTGCTTTTTTCATATCTACATATTCTCCCTTAGCTGCATCAAATCCAACTCCTACTTGTGACTTCTTTATGGTATCTACAATAACTGCTGGTTCTAAACCACTATTTCTAGCAATTTGACTTACTGGTTCTGCTAAAGATTTTAATACGATTTGAGCTCCTAATGCTTCTCCTCCTTTTAAAGAATTAACTAATTTTTCTACTTTTGATGCTACATTAAGTAATGCTGTTCCTCCTCCTGCAACAATTCCTTCTTCTACTGCTGCTTTTGTTGCAGATAAAGCATCTTCAATTCTTAGTTTCTTTTCTTTCATTTCTACTTCTGTTGCAGCTCCAACGCCTATTACTGCTACGCCTCCTGCTATTTTAGCCAATCTTTCTTGTAGTTGTTCTTTATCATATTCACTTTGTGTTTCTGATATTTGTGCTTTTAATTGTCCTACTCTATCTGCTATTTGTTGTTTATCTCCTGCACCATCTACAATAATTGTATTTTCTTTTTGTATTTTTACTTGTTTTGCTCTACCTAATTGCTCAATTTTTGTATCTTTTAATTCTAACCCTAAATCTGAAGTGATTACTTCTCCTCCTGTTAAAATACTAATGTCTTGAAGCATTGCCTTTCTTTTATCACCAAATCCTGGTGCTTTAACAGCTACTACATTTAATACACCTCTTAATTTGTTTAAAATTAAAGTTGATAATGCCTCTCCTTCCATATCATCACATATTATTAATAGTTTTCCAGATTCTTGCATAATAGCTTCTAATAGTGGTAATACTTCTTGAATATTACTAATTTTTTTATCAGTTATTAATATATATGGATTTTCTAATATTGCTTCCATTTTTTCTGTATCAGTAACCATATATGGAGATAAATATCCTTTATCAAATTGCATTCCTTCTACTACATTTAATTCTGTATTAGATGTTTTTGATTCTTCAATTGTAATTACTCCATCTTTTGATACTTTTTCCATACTGTCCGCAATTAAATTTCCTATTTCTGTACTGTTTGCAGATATACTAGCAACTCTTGCAATATCTTCTTTTCCATTAATTGATGAACTAATTTCTTTTAATTCTTTTACTGCTGTATCTACGGCTTTGTCAATTCCTCTTTTTATTGCCATTGGGTCAGCTCCTGCTGCTACATTTTTAACACCTTCTTTTATCATACTTTGTGCTAAAACTGTTGCTGTTGTAGTTCCATCTCCTGCTACATCGTTTGTTTTTGTAGAAACTTCTTTTACTAAACGAGCTCCCATATTTTCAAATTTGTCTTCTAATTCAATTTCTTTAGCAATTGTAACACCATCATTTGTAATTAGTGGTGCTCCATAACTTTTATCTAAAACCACATTTCTTCCTTTTGGTCCTAGTGTTACTTTAACGGTGTCTGCTAATTTATTTACACCTTCTAATAAAGATTTTCTTGCATCTTCCCCAAATCTGATAATTTTTGCCATTTTCTATCCTTCCTTTCTTTCTTTTGGCTTAATATTTTCAATCTTTTTATTCAACAATTGCTAATATATCATCTTGTTTTACTATAATATATTCTATTCCTTCGTATTTTACTTCTGTTCCAGCATATTTGCTTACAATTATATTGTCACCTTTTTTTACATTTACTGGCTCTAATTTTCCATCTATTGTTTCCCCTGGTCCTACTTCAACTACTTGTGCTATTTGCGGTTTTTCTTGTGCATTACTTGCCAATATAATTCCGCTTTTAGTTGTTTCCTCGCTTTCTTTCATCTTAATTAAAACTCTACTTCCTAATGGTTTAATCATTTCTTTTACCTCCTTAAGTTTTATTTAGCACTCTTTACAAGTGACTGCTAATAATTTATACCCTTTTTTATGAAATGTCAATAGTTTTTTGCCTTTTTTCACAAAAAGTTCACATTATTGGTTACTGAACGTTAAATGATAATGATTTCAAGGTGAGCTACCCCTGTAGTATAAGAATTTGAATGGAATGTCTCGGCTTGTTACGAAATTTAAGAAATTCTAATTTATTTTATGGCACCCTTTCACAATAGTGAACTATTTCCA
>CANQTZ010000034.1 GCA_947626865.1 uncultured Clostridia bacterium | reverse complement strand
TTTCGGATTTTTTGATTGTTTTTATTCTATATCTTTTTATTTATTTTTCCTTGCTTTTTATTATTTGAGGGTAAATTACTGGTATGAATTGTTTCAACTTGCGAATTTTATGTAAAAGTGATATAATATATATAGTAATAGGTTGATGTTTTAAAGACCTTGCAATTGCAAGGCGAAAGGAGAAAAAATGCGGAAACTTACAATTTTATTGGCAATTATAGGGATAGTGCTGTTTTGCTGGATGAGTAATATATTGTTAAATCCAAATGTTCCTCCGCAGCTAGTTGAGGATACGTTGAAAATCAAGGAGTTAGAAGGGGCTAATGATAATTATTTGCGGGATTTAAAACTCCAATTGATGGAGGCAATCGATGAGGCTGAGGCCGAGAAGGTAGTTTTTTATGTAAACTACCAAAACTCTGTAGAAGGCTACCTGGTAACCATTTACTTCAAGAAAGGAGGTAAATGGTATGAGACAGCCGTAGAGCAGTTCGATTCTCGGCTTAGTAATAAGTTGAGAGAAGAATTGGGAGACCTGATTTGGTAACCTGATTCTAAGAATTGTTCTACCCCTCCCCCCCTGCTACTGGTATTACTGGTAGTAGGGTTTCTTTTTGTGTTACAAAGTAGATAATACAAGTTACAGAACAACTGATAAAATAAAACACAATAAAATTTATTATAATTTGTTGTTAAAAATCATATTTTGTGATAAGATGTAAACGCAGATAAAAAAACATCGGAGGTTAAAATGAGCAATAAAAATATTGATAAGTATATAAATAAGATAATAAATGGAAATTGTATAGAAGAAATGGAAAAAATGCCAGAAGAAAGTGTAGATTTAATTTTTGCAGATCCACCATATTTTATGCAAACGGATGGAATATTACATAGAACTGATGGTACAAAATTTGCAGGGGTAGAAGATTCTTGGGATAAATTTGAAGACTATGTAGAATATGATAAATTTACAACAGAATGGCTAAAAGAATGCAAAAGAGTAATGAAAAAAGATGCTTCTATTTGGGTAATAGGCTCTTTTCAAAATATATATAGATTAGGATATATAATGCAAAATATGGGATTTTGGATTTTAAATGATGTTATTTGGTCAAAGCCAAATGCTGTTCCTAATTTTGGAGGTACAAGATTTCAAAATTCTCATGAAACTTTATTATGGTGTACAAAAAGCAAAAATGCTAAATATACTTTTAATTATAAAACAATGAAGTTCTTAAATAATGATAAACAAGAAAAAAGTGTATGGAATATAGGAATATGTATAGGAAATGAAAGATTAAAAGATGAAGAAGGAAACAAAGTACATTCAACGCAAAAACCAGAAAAATTACTATATAATGTAATTATTTCTTCGTCAAAGCCAGGTGATTTAGTTTTAGATCCTTTTTTCGGAACAGGAACAACAGGAGCGGTAGCAAAAGCAACAGGAAGAAATTATGTAGGTTTCGAGATGAATGAAAATTATATAAAACATGCTCAAAAAAGATTGGATAAAATAGAACCTATTATAGATGATATATCAGGATTAAAATTAGAAGTAAAACCACCAAAGGTTCCTATGACAAAATTAATTGAATTTAATTATATTCATCCTGGACAAAAACTTTATAATAAAGACAAAAGTAGAGAAGTTGTTATAACTGCAAATGGATATGTTAATGATGGAGAAGAAGATTTATCAATTCATAAAATGTCTGCAAAATTATTAGGAATTACTAATAACAATGGATGGGATTATTTTTGGGTTGAAAACAATAATAAGGAATTAGTAACTTTAGATTCTTTAAGATATAAATACCAAGAAGAAGTAAAATTATAAAGGTTGGTGTGATATATGATATTAGAATATGATGCTTTTGTAAATAAATTAAATGAAACATTATTTGAAGGAAGTTCTGCAGATTTGTTAAGTAAAATTGTAAGTTCACCGGATAGATATGTTGGAATTTTTAGACCTACAAAGCCTAAAACTAAATTAATACAAAATATAACACAATCTCATGAAATTAAATTTGGAGATGCATTAGAAAATATTTTTGAAGATTATTTTAGAGCTTTAGGTTTTGAAATGTTACCTAAAAGATTATCTGCAAGAGAGACAAAGGATAACAAAGATTATGATATTGACCAATTATTAAAAAAAGAAAATGTTATCTATTTGATAGAACAAAAAGTAAGAGACGATCATGATAGTACAAAGAAAGTAGGTCAATTTTCAAATTTTGAAGCTAAATATTTTGAAGTAACAAATAAATATGGTGATAGTAAAGTAATACCAATAATGTGGTTTATAGATGATTCTTTAAGAAAGAATAAGAATTACTATTTAGGACAAATGGAAAAGATGGCAAATTTCTATGATTGTCAACCTAAACTATATTATGGTGTTGAAATGTTTTCGGAAAGTGAAAATGGTATAAGTGATTTTCCAAATGAAATGTGGAATGAAATTATTGAATATCTAACCGCGTGGAAAGAGACATTACCAGATATGCCAGAAGTAAATTTTGATGCAAATAGTGAAGAAGTTTTGGAAGAATTAAAAGACCTATCTCCATCTATTTATAGAAAATTATTTGAAAACGATGATATAAAAGAGCAGATTTTACCAATATTATTTACAAAAGGAATTGTATTGAAAAAATTAAAAGAATATTTTTCTTCTAAAGAAGAAATTGTATATAAAAATATAGCTAAAGAAATTGAAGAATATATAAAAGAAAGATTTGAATAATGCATAAGAAGGAGTAGAGTTGTGATAATGAGGTTGCTGAAAAAGTAGCACACTAGCTCCTTGGATTGTAATACCTATTTTTCCACAGGCATTAGCAGTATTATAGCCAAATCTATTTTTTAATTCTGCGTTTTTTGCTTCAATTTTATATCTTTATTTTCTTTTTCAGAATATGCTCCATTAGCTATTTCAACAGTTTTTGCTATTAGTTTATCCATTAAATTTGTTGAAGTTTCCTCTTCATAAATATCCAAAAATTCTACCACATTGGCAATTGTTACTGGAATGCAGATGATATAGATTCAATTTTAAACACATTACAAAGCAATAATGTAAAAATAACCTTTTTCATGGTAGGAGATTGGATTGAAAAATTCCCAGAAGCGGTCAAAAAGATAAAAGAAGCAGGCAATGAAATAGCAAGTCATAGTGACACACATCCACATGTCAATCAATTAAGTTATGAAGAAAATATAAAAGAAATGGAAAATGCAAATGCAAAAATTGAAAAAATAACAGGAGAAAGGACAAAAATATATCGAGCACCTTATGGAGAATATAATGATACTGTGATAAAAGCAGCCCAAGATAAAGGATACTATGTAATTCAATGGTCACAAGACACATTGGATTATTCAGGACTTACTGGAGAAGAAATGTGGAAACGTATTGGAGAAAAATTGAAAGCAGGAGATATAATTTTAAGTCATAATGGAACTGAACATACAGCAGATAGCTTAGATATGTTAATAAAAAACATAAAACAAAAAGGATTAGAGATTGTACCAATATCGGATCTTATCTATTTAGATAATTATAAAATTAACAATAATGGCACTCAAATAAAAAATTAAGTATAAAATTTCCAAAAAAGGAAATACTATAAATAATAAGAAAAAGGGGTTGAAAAATGACATTTATAGGTGTGATTGCAAGTTCAAAGTGTTTCAAGAATATTAAACAAAAAATCAAAGAAGAAATACAAGAAAACACAATAAACCTAATTCACATTAATAATAGAAGCGTTGAAAACATAAAAAATATAAAATTTGAAACAATCATCATCGAAGATAAAATAGAAAAATTTGAGTCAAAAATGGAAATTTTAGAAAAAATCTTTGAAAATATTCAATATTTAATTGTCAATACAGATATAAATCAAATAAATGAACAAATAAACAAAGCCCCCAATATAGTTACGTATGGTTTAAACCAAAAAGCAAATATTACAGTATCAAGCGTTAGCGATACAGACATTCTCATTTATTGTCAAAAAAATCTAATAAATAAAAAAGGAAATAAAATAGAAATAGAAGAAAGAAGAATCAAAAAAAAGCAAAATAAAGGTTTAAAAATATATGAAATGTTAATATTATATGCTATTTTTAAGATATATCAGAAGGAAAATTATAACTTTTTTGAATAAAAATAACTTTTTATGTAGACAAATCCAAAAAAATGGTGTATAATAGTAACTGTAAATATCGTGCACAAAGAAAAAATACATTTAAGTTTTCTGTAAATCAAACCAAAAACAGAAAACTTATACAAAATCAATTATGATTTTGTATACCGAGGATAAATAAAAAAAGAATAGGGAGGAAAAGAAATTGAACACAAATTATTTAGAAAACAACTATTTAACACTAGTTGGAAAAGTTACAGGAGAAAAAAGATTTAGCCATGAAATCTATGGTGAAAGATTTTACATCTTCAATTTAGCAATACCACGTTTAAGTGGAAATGAAGATATTATACCAATTACAATATCAGAAAGACTAATTCAAGAAGATACCTTGCAAGAAGGTAAAAAATTAATGTTAAAAGGTCAATTCAGATCATACAATAGTTATGAAAATGAAAAGAATAGACTAATTTTAACAGTATTTGCAAAAGACATCATGGAAGTAGAAGAAAAAGAAGAAGAAAACGAGATGTCATTAAAAGACACCATAACAAATGAAGTTGTTCTTATTGGTTACATCTGTAAAAAACCAATCTATAGACAAACACCATTTGGCAGAGAGATATCTGATGTTTTACTTGCTGTTAACAGAGCATACAACAAATCTGATTACATTCCATGTATTGCTTGGGGAAGAAATGCAAGATTTTGCCAAAATCTAGAAGTAGGTGCACAAGTAAAAGTAGTAGGAAGAGTTCAATCAAGAACTTATGAGAAAAAATACGAAGACGGAACATCTCAAACTAGAGTAGCTTATGAAGTTTCTATTGGAAGTCTAGAAGTAATTGAAGAAAAAGAAGATGAAAAACAAGACGAAGTAGAAACACAAGAAGCAGTATAATAATTAAAAAGTTTCAAAATACTAGTATTTTGAAACTTTTTTTGATATAATAATGCAATAAAAGTAACTAAGAAGGAGACAATTTATGAAAAAAGAAATTAAATTCACTATATTGGCTATTATTCTAATTGGAATTTTCTGTGTAGCATTAACACCAGTAACATTCCAAAACGATATTTATTACACAATAAAAGTAGGAGAGCATATCGCAAATAATGGCATAGACTTTAAAGATCCATTTTCTTGGCATCAAGATTTAGCATACACATATCCTCATTGGGGATATGATTTAATTACATATTTCATATATAATATTTTCGGGTTTACAGGAATTTATATAACTACATGTATATTAAGTGTTATATTAGGAGCTTCCATATACTTAGTCAATACAAAACTTGCGAAAAATAAAATTTTTTCATTTTTAATAACAATAGGTGTAATGTTCATTATAAGAGGTTACATTACAGCAAGAGTACAGATGGTAACATTCATTTTATTTATTTTGACAATATATTTTATTGAAAAGTTCATTGAAAGTAAAAAGAAAAGATACGTAATAGGACTGATTATAATACCAATTGTAATTGCTAATATTCATGTAGCAGTATTTCCATTTTACTTTATTTTATATTTGCCATATATAGGTCAATATTTAATTGCACTATTAGCAGAAACTATAATATATAGAAAAATGAAAATAAATCAATTAAAATTAAAAATTAAATTATATTCGCAAAGAAATGGCAATGAGGAGAAAGTAAAAAAATACAAAGAAGAATTAAAACAAATAGAAGAACAAATAGACCGAGTAAAAATAAAAAGAACAAAAGACTTACAAAATCCATACAAAATAAAACTAGAAAAAAATTCAAATGTAAAATGGCTTATTCTAATTATGATTATCTGCATATTAACAGGCTTTTTAACACCACTTGGAACAACACCATATACATATTTAATAAAGACAATGCAAGGAAATACAACAGAAAATATAAACGAACATCTACCAATGACACTATCTCAAGAAACAGAGGCTATGTGTGCAATTATTTTATTTTTAGCAATTTTAATATTTACAAAAGCAAAAATCAAACTTAGTGATTTATTTATGGTGGGTGGTTTGTGTTTCTTGATGTTATCATCGAGAAGGCAAGTAAGTGTATTTGCAATAGTTTGTTCAGTTCCACTAAATAGATTAATATTACAGCAAGCATATATGTATACAAATGCAAAAGAAGAAGAATTGTTAAATAAAGTATTAAACATTGTAGGAATAAGTATAAGTACTGTTGTTATGCTACTATTCAGTTATTATTTTGCAAAAGACAAATTTGATGATACATATGTGGATAAAGAAACTTATCCAGTAGATGCTTGTGATTTTATTTTGCAAAGTGATAAAATAAATTTAGAAACAGCTAGATTTTATAATGAGTATAATTATGGTAGTTATATGTTATTTAGAGGAATACCAGTATTCATAGATTCAAGAGCGGATTTATATGCCCCAGAATTTAGTGGAAAAGAAGAAGATATTTTTATGGATTTTATTAGTACATCTAATATAGGTACATTTTATGAAGATACATTTAAAAAATATGATATAACACATGTAATTTGTTACAAAAATTCAAAAATGAATATGATTATTACAAAAACGAAGGATAAACATTATAATGAATTGTATAAAGATGATTATTTTGTTGTATATGAAAGAGTAGATACGGAGGAAAAGTAAGTGAAGGGAAAAGAAATAATGAAAAACAGCCATCCCAATTAGTTGACTATGATAAAATAAAAAAGGAGTAGGAAGTTGGAAACTTTTATTATAAAAAAAGAAGATCAAAATCAAAGAGTAGATGCATATCTAAGTAGGCAAAATCAAGACCTATCAAGAGTAGCAATACAAAGATTAATTGAAAATGAAAAAGTTTTAGTAAACCAGAAAAAAACAAAGGCATCATATAAAATACAAGAAGGTGACAGCATAACACTAGAACAAGAAAAACCAAAAGAAATAGAACTAAAAGCACAATCAATACCAATAGAAATAATATATGAAGACAATGATATAATCGTTGTTAACAAGCCTAAAGGAATGGTAGTACATCCTGCAAACGGCAATCCAGATGGAACCTTAGTAAATGCAATCATGGCAATTTGCAAGGACTCATTATCTGGAATCGGAGGAGAAATAAGACCAGGCATTGTGCACAGAATAGACAAAGACACATCTGGCATATTAATAGTTGCCAAAAATGACAAAGCGCACATAAAATTAAGCGAACAAATAAAAAATCATGAAATAGAAAAAACATATATAGCTCTAGTCAGAGGAATCGTAAAAGAACAAGAAGCAACCATCAACATGCCCATTGGGCGAAGCACACAAAACAGAAAAAAAATGGCAGTAACAAAAAATGGCAAACAAGCAGTAACACACTTTAAAGTAATAAACCGATGCTTACAAGAAAACGTCACTCTATTAGAAATAAAAATAGAAACAGGAAGAACCCATCAAATAAGAGTACATTTATCCCAAATAGGATATCCTATAATAGGAGACAATATATATTCAAATGGCAAAAACAAATGGGGAATAGAAGGACAATGCCTACATGCAAAAAGCTTAAAATTCAAGCATCCAACCACAGGCAAAGAAATGTATCTAGAAGCAAAACTCCCACAATATTTTAATGAACTCTTATATAACATTTGGGATGTACCGTTTGGTACCGTTTGGGACAGGCACTAATGGTACATTGATGTACTTTTTGGGACAGGTTTAAATGATTTGATAATTTATTTATATTATATTTCTTTATAAATATATCAATTTTTGGGTAATAAAATCTTGTATAAGTTGTTCTTATTAGTATTTTTTCTCTAATAATCTACAAATTTCGACAAGTAACCTGTCCCAAACGATACATTGATGTATCACTGGTGCCTGTCCCAAACGATACATCGATGTACCATTAGTGCCTGTCCCAAACGGCACCAAACGGCACATAAAGGTAAAAGTAAAGGTGGTGTGAAGGATTTTGGAAGAAGTGAGGTTGCAAAAGTATTTGGCTAATGCAGGGGTTGCATCTAGGAGAAAAGCTGAGGAGTTGATTTTGGCAGGTAAGGTGAAAGTGAATGGGATTGTGGTGACTGAGCTGGGTGTTAAGGTTAGTCCTAATAAGGATAAGGTGGAGTATGATGGCAAGGTAGTAGTGAGTCAATTAAATGAGAATGTGTATATTTTATTGAATAAGCCGATTGGTTATGTGACTACTGTAAAGGATCAGTTTAATCGTGATTCGGTTTTGGATTTGGTGAAGGTGAAGCAAAGGGTTGTGCCAGTGGGAAGGCTTGATATGTACACATCAGGAGCTTTGATTTTGACGAATGATGGCGATTTTGTGTATAAGGTTACTCATCCTAAACACGAGATTGAAAAGACTTATATGGTCACTTTGAAGGGAATAGTGCAAAAAGATTTAGTAGAGCAGTTAAGAAAAGGAGTTAAAATTGAAGATTATATAACAAGGCCTGCTAAAGTGAAAATTTTGAAAATAGATAAAGATAAAAATCAATCTCGATTAGAAATAACTATACATGAAGGGAAAAATAGGCAGATTAGGAAGATGTGCATGGCTATTGGATATAAAGTTTTGGCACTTCATCGTAGCAAAATAGCTGGGATTGAGGTGAAAGATTTGCCATTAGGGCAATGGAGGTATTTAAGGAAAGAAGAATTGCAAATAATTAAAAAATCTATTTACAATTAGCAAAAAAATTTATATAATGTAAATGTTATAAAAATAACTATAAATACAAAGGAAGAGGAGATAATGTAACAAATGAATTCTTTAAAGTTTAGACCAGAAGGTTGGAATAATGAAATTACACCAGTAAATAAAGCAACATTGAATAGATATATGGAAACAAATCAAATTTTACAAGGTTTGGTTAAAAAGTGTGATGAAAATTATAATTTATATGTTGAATTTAAAGATGGTTTAACTGGTGTTATGCCAAGACAAGAAGTCGAGGCAATTCACATAGGAAAAAATGGCTTTCCTAAAACAAATTTATGTACGGGAAAAGTACACAAATTTGTGCAATTTACTATAAAAGAAGTCAAGGACGAAAATAATGTAATCATATCCAGAAAAGAAGTACAGCAATCTGCTTTAAATTGGATAAAAAATGAATTGCAAGAGGGAAGCAAAGTAACAGGTATTGTTAAAAACATAAAGCCTTATGGTGCATTCATTGAAATTGGAGGTGGGGTAGTAGGTTTAGCCCATATAGAAGATTTATCAATAGCTAGGATAAAAACACCATTTGAAAGGCTAGAAGTGGGACAAAAAGTACAAGTTGTGATAAAATCTATTGAAAGAGGTACAGGAAAGGTAATTTTGTCATATAAAGATACTTTAGGTTCATGGGAAGAAAACGCAAGAAAATTTGTACAGGGTACGAAAGCTAAAGGAATTGTAAGAGAAACAGAAAAAAATAAAAATGGAATTTTTATTGAATTAACTCCAAATTTAGTTGGTATGGCTGAATATAAAGAGGGGGTTGAGTATGGACAAACGGTGGATGTTTATATTAAAAAAATAGATGTCCAAAGAAAAAAAGTAAAATTATTAATTGTTTAATTAAGTAGAGGTAATACTGTAATTAACAGTATTAGGAAGGAGACGTTTGAAATGGTTGAAGATAGCCAAATTAAAGCACAAGTATCGCCTTTTGCTATTAGAGAAGGTGAAATAAAAACATTTGATGGAAAAGATTGTTATGTATCGATGAATCAAATTGTACATAAAATTGATATGGGGCATATAAATGAAATTCACTTTGCAATTTTAGAATTAGTAAACGAATTTGAATTTATAACTTCAAGGCAAATTTATCAAATGCTACAAATCAAAGGAATTGATCCAAAATCACAAGACAAATTAAACAACAAATTAGATCAACTTGTAAAATCAAAAATTGTAACTAGATATTACTTTACATCTGATGAGGGAAAAGGAATTTATAGAATTTATTGTTTAGAAAAAATGGGCAAATATTTGTTAGATTCTAGAGAAGTTGATTGCCATTGGCAACCTTCAGACAATATAAAACCAATAGCTATGATAAAAAAACGTTTAGCAGGCAATCAAACACTAATTGCTTATCTTAGAAAAGTAAAAGCTTTTGAAAATTATGTTGTAAAACCCAAATTAACTGCTAAAACACAAGGCAAAGAATTTAAAGCAACTGGTGGAGCAGTAAAATTAACTAAAAATAAAAAATCTATTCAATTTGTTTTTGAAGTAGTAAGAAGGGAAAAAGACTGGAAGAAGAAAACAATTGATAAAATGATATTATACAAAGACTTTTATGAAAATTTCGTACCAGGAGATTCTGGATTTAATAGTATGCCACAATTGATTTTTATTTGTGAAGATGAAAAACACATGGCAGAAACTTTTAAGGAAATTGTAAAAGCACAGGTCGAAATTGCACAAATTACATTATATTTTTCAACAGATTTAAGACAAAATAGTGAAACATTGGAAAATACCTTAGTCACATTTAAATTAGTTAATGGAAAATATAAAATGGAAGATGTGGAATTAAAATTATTAGGAATGTAAAAAAAGATTTTAGGAAATCCCTAAAATCTTTTTTGCTCGTTCTATATCATTTGAATTTGCATTTCTAACATTTTCTAATTCATAAGAAAAGCCAAGTTTTGTCCACTTATGTTTCCCTAAATCGTGATAAGGGAGTAATTCAACTCTTTCAACAGTTTTAAGACTATGGATAAAATCTTTTAGCTTTAGCAAATCCTTTTCATCATCGGTATAACCAGGAATTATAACTTGTCTAATCCAAATAGCAATATTATTTTGACTTAAGTAATTTGCAAAATTTAATTCTAATCGATTAGATTTACCAACTAATTCCTTACATTTTTCGTCATCAATGTGTTTGATATCTAACAAAACTAAATCTGTTAAAGATAGCAATTTTTTAATATCGTCAGTTAAAGAAACCATTCCAGAAGTATCAATACAAGTATGAATTTTTTGTTCTTTTAACTTAGTAAAAAGTTCAATTAAAAATTTCACTTGCAGAAGTGGTTCACCACCAGTTACGGTAACACCACCGGTTAGGAAAAATATAATTTTTATAGCGCATAATTTTTTCAAAAATATCATCTAAAGAGCTATAGTTTCCGCCATTTATATCCCAAGTATCACGATTATGGCAATACTTACATTGCAAGTGACATCCTTGCAAAAACAAAACAAAGCGGATACCTGGTCCATCTACAGTTCCAAAAGATTCAATTGAATGAACCTTAGCATAATATCGTATATCTTTTTCTTCCATAATTTTTCCTTTCTAAAAGAGGACTCTCTTAGATTCTTTCATGAATAGTTCTATTTATAACATCTAATTGTTGTTCTCTAGTTAACTTTGTAAAGTGTACAGCATATCCAGAAACACGAATAGTTAATTGAGGATATTTTTCAGGATGTTCCATAGCATCTTCTAGTAAACTTCTGTCGAAAACATTTACATTTATATGATGACCTGTTTGTGCGAAATATCCATCTAACATATTTACTAAATTAGTAATTCTATCATTTTCAGATTTTCCTAAAGTATTTGGCGTAATTGAAAATGTATAAGAAATTCCATCCTCTGCTGAGTCAAAAGGTAGTTTTGCAATAGTATTCATAACAGACAATGCACCATTTGTATCTCTTCCATGTAGAGGATTAGCGCCAGGACCAAATGGACTTCCGGCTTTTCTTCCATCTGGAGTATTTCCAGTTGCCTTGCCATACACAACATTAGATGTGATAGTTAGAATTGATAATGTGTGTTTTGAATTTCGATAAGTGTGATGTTTTCTTAATTTATTCATAAAATTCTTAACAATACTAACTGCAATTTGGTCAACCCTATCATCATCATTTCCGTATTTTGGAAAATCTCCTTCTACTTCATAATCAACAGCTAATCCATTTTCATCACGAATAACTTTAACTTTTGCATATTTGATTGCAGATAAAGAGTCTGCAACTACTGACAAACCAGCAATTCCACATGCCATGGTACGAATTATTTCTCTATCGTGCAATGCCATTTCAATAGCTTCATAAGAATATTTATCATGCATAAAATGGATAGCATTTAAAGCCTTAATATAAATTTTTGCAACATAATCCATCATTTGATTGAATTTTTCCATAACTTCATCATAATCTAAATATTCAGAAGAAATTGGTTCAAATTTTGGTGTAATTTGTTTGCCAGATATTTCATCTCTACCTCCATTAATTGCATAAAGTAGAGTTTTTGCAAGATTTGCTCTAGCACCGAAAAACTGCATTTGTTTTCCTATTTTCATAGGAGATACGCAACAAGCAATACCATAGTCATCTCCTAAAGTAATACGCATTAAATCATCATTTTCATATTGAATAGATGATGTATTAATTGATAATTTGGTAGTAAATCTTTTAAATCCTTCAGGAAGTCTTGTAGACCATAATACTGTTAAGTTTGGTTCAGGAGCTGGACCTAAAGTTTGAAGAGTGTGAAGGATTCTAAAAGAATTTTTCGTAACAAGAGTTCTTCCATCAATTCCCATACCACCAATACTTTCAGTTACCCATACAGGGTCACCACTAAACAACTCGTTGTATTCAGGAGTTCTTAAGAAGCGAACCATTCTTAATTTCATAACAAAATGATCCATAATTTCTTGAGCTTCTTTTTCTGTTATTGTACCATTTTTTAAATCTCTTTCAAAATAAATATCTAAAAAGCTAGAAGTTCTACCAAGACTCATAGCAGCACCATTTTGATCTTTAATTGCAGCTAAATAGCCAAAATATAACCATTGTACAGCTTCTTTACTATTGCTAGCAGGTTTAGAAATATCAAAGCCATATTTAGAAGCCATTACTTTTAATTCATTTAGACTGTCAATTTGTTCACTAATTTCTTCTCTTTGACGAATAATATCTTCTGTAAATTCATCTACATTTAATACATCTAATTCTTTTTTCTTTTCCTCAATTAAATAATCTATACCATATAAAGCTACTCTTCTATAATCTCCAATAATTCTTCCACGACCATATCCATCAGGAAGACCTGTAATTAAATGTGAAGACCTAGCTACCCTAATATCTGGAGTATAAACACTAAATACACCATCATTATGAGTTTTTCTATATTTATGGAAAATTTCATCAATTTCAGGGTCTACTTTTCTTCCATAAGCTTCACAAGACTTTTCTACAATTCTAATTCCTCCAAATGGCATAATAGCTCTTTTTAAAGGTTTGTCTGTTTGAAGCCCAACAATTTCTTCTAAACTTTTGTCAATATAGCCTGCTTCGTGACTAGATACTGTAGATACAGTTTTTGCATCAATATCAAGTACTCCCCCAGGACTTTCTTTTTCTTTTTGATATAAATCTAATACTTGTTTCCATAGTTTTTTTGTTTTTTCAGTAGGTTCTTCTAAAAAGCTGTCATCACCAGTGTATGGTGTATAGTTTGTTTGTATAAAATTTCTTACATTGATTTCATCTTGCCAATCACCTTTAGTAAATCCATTCCATTGTTCAAATTTCATTAATATACCTCCTTAAATTACTATATATTATGAGCTTTTTTTGGCAATATTATAATACCATAATAAAAATTATGGTATTATTCAGATTCTATATCTGTTTCAGCAATTGCTTTTGCAACATTGTAAATTAATTTTTGTTTTTCGGCTGAACAACTTTTAATTAAATCTGTGAATTCTTTGTTTAAGTAGTTTTTAGAATTACTAGCCGCACCGTTTAGAACATAGCCTTCGGTGACATCTAATAGACCACATAATTGATTTAATCTTTTTAAATTTATATGAGAATTTCCTCTTTCTACTCTGCTTAAGAATGCAACAGAGATATCAATTTTTTCTGCTAAATCTTCTTGAGTTAGATTTTTTGCAAGTCTTGCCTGCTTAATTCTTTGACCGATTACAGTATAATCTAAAGCCATTTTTTATCACCTTCCTATTCTACGTAAATTAATATAGCATTTTATGGTTTAAATTTACAGAAACTAAAATATACAAATAGCACATATAGGTTAATATAATAATAAATATTTATAAATATATGGCATATAATAGATAGTATATATCGTATTTTATAGCTAAAATGAAGAAAAAAGAGGAAAAAAGAGAATTTGAAAGAAAAATACGAGAAAATTGGTAAATATTCCAAATAAAATTACTAAAAGTTGTATACATAATTTGATTTTGGGGAAAATATGTAGTATAATAGGGTTTAGTCGCGTTTTAATAACATCAAAAAGGAGAGTGAATCTATATTTTAGGCAAGAAATTAAAATACTATACGAAAGAAATTTTAAAGTATTTTAATATAACAGCGATAGCGTTTTTATTAATTATCGTGATTGTATTAATGAAATATAAGCCAATGTATGTTGTAAAAATTGCAGGGCAAGAAATGGGATATGTGCAAAACAAAGAAATTTTAGAAACAATGGTAAAGCAAAAAGTAATAGAAGGTGAAGAAAAAAATGTGGATACAATTGATATAAAAACACCTTCAGAATATGAATTAAAATTAGTAGACAGAACATTGGAAACGAATGAAAACGAAATGGTAGAGGCAATGCAAAAAAATGTAGAAGTTACTTATAAATATTATGAAATTGCTTTTAATGAAAAAACCATAAATCAAGTTAATACATTAGAAGAAGCAGAAGAATTAGTAAACGAAGTAAAAGAAGAAAATTCAGACAATAGCATAGATTTGAGCATTCAAGAAAAGTATACGGAAAATAAAGATGAAATAAAAACGTCGACCATTGAAGTTGCCAAAAGTGATATTCAAACAGAGGTAACACAAAAATTAAAAGAAGATAAAAGACAAAAGGAAGAAGAAGAAAGAATTAATAAAATGCCAACTATTAATGGTATTAAATTAGCATATTTACCAGTTTCAGGAAGCATCACATCTAGGTATGGAGTAAGCAGTAGACTTAGAAAGTCAACTCATACAGGGCTAGATATTGCTACAACTCAAGGAACACCAATAAAAGTAGTAGCAGATGGAACTGTTACAAATGCAAGTTATAGTGGTTCTTATGGAAATCTAGTAAAAGTTGATCATGGTAATAATTTAGAAACATGGTATGCACATACTAGCAAGATGTATGTAAAAGTAGGTCAAAAAGTAAATGCAGGAGATGTTATTGCTGCAGTTGGCTCAACAGGTAATTCAACAGGTCCACATTTACATTTGGAAATTAGGATTAATGGTGAACATGTAAATCCACAAGATTATTTGTATAAATAGGTTATAAAAGTAAGTGTCCTATTCAATGGAACACTTACTTTTAAAATGCTAATTTATTTAGTTAGGATTAGTTTTTCTACAATTTGAACAGCATTGCTAGCAGCACCTTTTCTGATGTTATCAGCAACAACCCATAAATTGACTCCGAGAATTTACGCTTTCATCACGACGTACTCTTCCAACAAATACTTCGTCATGACCATTACTGTTAATTGGCATAGGATATAAATTGCAAGAAAGGTCATCTACCAAGATTAAATTAGGAAAATTTTTTAATGTATTTTTTAAATCTTCTATGACAAAATCTTTTTCAAATTCTACATTGATAGATTCTGAATGAGAATTTGAAACAGGAATTCTAACAGTTGTAGCAGTTACCTTTAAATCTGGTCTATGCAAAATTTTGCGAGTTTCATTTATCATTTTTAATTCTTCTTTTGAATATCCGTTTTCCATAAATATATCAATATGTGGTAAGCAATTATTATAAATAGGGTAAGGAAATTTTTTTAAAGGTTTAGAGTTATCAGTATTAGCTAAATCGCTTAATGCATCTTTTCCAGCACCTGATACTGCTTGATAAGTAGAATATATAATTCTTTTTATATGATATTTATCTTCTAAAGCTTTTAGAGGTAACATAGCTTGAATTGTTGAACAATTAGGATTAGCAATAATTCCTTTATGTTTATATGCATCTTCCATATTCACTTCTGGTACAACTAAAGGAACGTCTTTGTCCATACGAAAATGGCTACTATTATCTACGACAATACAACCTTTTTTAGCAGCAATTGGTGCATATTTTTTTGCAGTTTCTCCACCTGCTGAAAAAATTGCAAAATCAAAACCCCTATCAAATGAGTTTTCGGTTAGTTCTTCCACAACATAATCTTTTCCTAAAATGGAGAAAACGGTTCCAGCAGATTTTTTGCTAGCAAATAATCCATAGCTTTCAAATGGTAATTTTTTTTCTTCTAATACTTTAAGAACGGTTCTTCCAACAAGACCAGTTGCACCTACGATGGCAATTTTAAATTTTTTCAAAATAATACCTCCCTTCTTTATCTATTCTACTATAAAAATAAAAAAAATGAAACTAATTTACAATATTTTTTATCCAATAGTTACAACAAAGTTACTGGATTATTGTTTCAAGGTGAGCTGCCCCTGCAGTATAAGAATTTGAATGAAATGTCGAATGTGACTGAAGAAATTTTAGAAATTCTATGCAATTATTCAGTAACACAACAAAAATAAAAATGTTTAAAAACTATTGACATTTTGAAAAAATCATATTATTATAGTTACATAATTTAAAAATCATGATTTTAAAATTTCAAAATTTATAGTATGCTATAAAAATTTTTTAGAAAACTTTTTATTCTCGTAAATTTCCAATATCATAATT
>CANQTZ010000033.1 GCA_947626865.1 uncultured Clostridia bacterium | reverse complement strand
AATTACCCCAGCATCTTTAGTAGGAGGAGGAAACAACCCCAAACCCGGAGAAATTAGCTTAGCACATTTAGGAGTATTGTTTTTAGATGAATTACCAGAATTTAGTAGGAATTCTTTAGAAGCTTTAAGAGGTCCTTTAGAAGATAGGAAAATAACAATAAGTAGATTAAATACAACAGTAACTTATCCATGTCAATTTATGTTGATTGCTAGTATGAATCCATGTCAATGTGGTTATTATGGTTCACAAGAAAAAAAGTGTTGTTGTAGGCCAGAACAAGTAAAAAAATATATACATAAAATTAGTGGCCCACTTCTAGATAGAATTGATATTCATATCGAAGTAAATACAATTAATTATCAAAAACTAAAACAAAGTGAAAAAGCAGAAAGCTCAAAAGAAATCAAAGAAAGAGTAAACAAAGCAAGAAAAATACAAATAGAAAGGTATAATAAATATCATATATTTTCAAATTCTCAATTAACCCCAAAGTTGATAGAAGAATTCTGTTATTTAAATAATAATTGTAAAAGAATATTAGAAACATCATTTGAAAAATTACACCTAAGTGTAAGAGCATATAACAGAATTTTGAAAGTGGCAAGAACAATATCAGATTTAGAAGGCTCTAAGGAAATCAAAGAAGAACATCTAGCAGAAGCAATACAATATAGAAGTCTAGATAGAAAATACTGGTATAATTCAGAATAATAGGAGATGATAAACTTAAAAGTTATAAAAATAGAAAACGAAAAATATCCAAGTTTACTAAGAAAAATAGAAAATCCACCTAAGCAATTATATGTTGAAGGAGATATCAATTTGTTGCAAACTAATATTATTTCTATCATTGGTTCAAGAGTATGTTCAGATAACGGAAAAAAATTAGCAAGCAAATTTGCAAAAGATTTGGTGTATCAAGGACTTACTATTGCAAGTGGAATGGCAAAAGGGATAGATACAGTAGCACATCAAGCAACACTACAAAAAAATGGAAAAACAATAGCGATTTTAGGGAGTGGATTTAAACATATTTTTCCTAAAGAAAATATAGAACTTTATCAACAAATTATAAAAAATGGTGGATTAATTGTTACAGAATATCCACCAGAGGAAGAACCAAAATCACAAAATTTTTTAGAAAGAAATAGAATTGTAAGTGGTATAGCATTAGGAATTTTAGTAATAGAAGCAGCTTATAGAAGCGGAACTAGTGTAACAGCAAAATTAGCACAAAGACAGGGAAGAAAAGTTTTTACTTTACCACACGAAATAGGCGATATGCATGGAATAGGAACTAATAAATTGATACAAAAAGGAGCTAAATTAATTACAGAAGTGGAGGATATAATAAACGAATTTTCATTTTTATCATATAAAAAACCAATTAAAGAAAAGCAAGAAGATATAAATAAAAAAATATGTAGTAATCCGCAATATAATGAGATTTATAGGTTTATAACAGATAAACCTATATTACTTAATGAAATTTATCAGAAATCTAAAAAAAGTATAAATGAAATAAATAATATATTACTAATGTTAGAATTAGAAGGATATATAAAAAAAGTAGCAGGAGGATATGTGTGTATTTTAGAAAAGAATTAGGAAAATTAGGTGAGGATTTAGCTTGTGATTATTTAGAGCAAAATTGTAACTATGAAATTGTAGAAAGAAATTTTTGTTGCAGGCAAGGAGAAATTGATATTATTGCAAAAGATATTATAAAAAAAGAATTGGTATTTATAGAAGTAAAAACACGTTCAAATTTAAAATATGGAAATCCAGCAGAAGCAGTAGATAAGCAAAAACAACATCATATTATGTATGTTGCGAAATATTATATATATAAGAAACATATCAATAATATTGCAGTTAGATTTGATATAATAGAGGTTTATATTGAAAAAGAAAAATATAAGATTAATCATATTAAACAAGTTTTATGAAAAAAAGAGTTAGTAAAATATTACTAACTCTCCTGGAAAAATCTATATTGACTACCAGAAGTATTTTGACCTTTATAAACATATCCATTATAAATTCCACCATTTGAATCATTTAAGTCAATATCTATTTTCAATGGATAAATAAATTTTTGATTTAAATTATTAACAATATGAATATCAAAATTTAAAGTGTAATTAATATCTTCTAAATTAACGCCAGCTTGTTGTAAAACCTTTCCATTAAATGAAACACTATTTGCATCCTGAGTAACAGAATAATTTGTTAAAATATCTTTATTCAAATATCCTAAAGAAATTGGATTTGAACAGTCTGTGTAAAAGGTAGGTTTTGAATAATCTGTATTTTCATTTTCAGCATTAGTATTAATAATATTAAAATCTATCCTGTCGTTTTCTGGTTTTTCGATAACCTTATATTTACCAAAACTTAAAGGGCTTTTATAATTTAAAGTTTTTATACCCATTTCAGAAGGAGATGTAATTTTAATATTATCTATATATAATTCTTTAACTGTATTTTCATTTGTTAATTCAGTAATAGTAGAAATGTTATCTAAATAAACAGAAATATCGGTATATTGGCATATACTCATATCTTTTAAAGATTGATTTTCTGAGTTATCAATAGCATTTGCACTACTATAGTATAACACTTTTTGAACACTAAAAATAGCTTGTTCATTTTTTTCAGAAATTTTTATCATTTCATTGGCAAAAGAACTTCTTGCAAGCACAACAGAAAATACTAAATTATAATATAAAAGAAATACAACAAATAAAGTAATAATTAGAATAGTAAAAACTAATCTTTCGTTTTTTAATTTAAATTTCTTCATTCAAAGTATCCTCCATTTCATTACTATCAGCCAGCCACATTTTTATTTAATTTGGCTGACTGATAATATTATATTTAAAACTTTAAGTATCTAGTTTATTATATAAAGTTTCCATATATTTAAAGACTTTTGTATGCCAATCTTTGTCACTTGCATATCTTGTGTTAACACCATTTAAAGTAGGTCCATTATAATACCAACCAGCTGCTGTTTCACCATCAAAAATCTTAGTACCAGATGGATTTAAGTAATATTTTACTAAAGATTTAGCAACTGTATCGATTCCCTCAGCATAATCAATGAAGTCAAAAGATGATTCATAAGGTGTAGCATCATAAGAGCCATAACCAAATAAGTTTTTCTTGTCGTTAGCAATCTGAGAAGTACCCCATCCACTTTCATGAATAGCAATTGATGCTAAGAAAATACCATTAATGTTGTATTTCTTTTCTGCATTATAAAAGGCAGTATAATTATCCTCGAAAATTTTATTTGTATCACTTGGAAGATTAGTAAATATTTTTTTATAATCATTTAAAGTTAATCCGCTTGTCCTATTTAATTCCATATCAATATTTACTTTAATTAAAATTCTCTGAATTCTATTTTTCTCAACAATGTTAGGTGTTGAATAAGCAGAAGTTAGGTTAGAAGTTTTTATGTATCCAGTTATACTATCAAAAGAAACTTTACACCATTCTTCACTTGGTAATTCTAATAATTTAACATCTAAACTTTTTTTGACTTCAGCAACATCTTTTGCAGAGTCATCAGCTGTTTCTTTTAAATTAGCAGTATTTACAAAATACATTGTATCGCCAATATGTACTTGATGTTTTGCTAAAAATTCAGAAGTACCAATATCAATTAGTTTTGCAACTGGGTCAGATATTTTTTCTTTGTTTAAGATGATTTCTTCTACAAGATTATCATTTTCATAAGTTCTAACAGCAGTTACATTTTCTTTTCCTAGAGCACCTTCTTGTGTAACAATTTCTTCACTTTTTGGAAGTGTAGGATTATTATTATATTGCGTTTCAAATTCAATATCACGTTCTTCAGTAATTTGTTCTTTTACACGATCCATATCTGCATTTTCAGAAATGATGTTTTGCATATTTAATCTATGTCGATTTAATTCATATTCAGAAATTTCTTCTAAATCTTCTTCTTTTGCATAGCTTTGTGTAAAAGATGTATTTTTTGGAAAGAAAACAGCTAGTCCTATTATTAAAATAGAACAACCAACTATAATATGTGAAAGTTTTAAGTCTGAATTTTTTACAACAACGTCTTCACTATTTGATGAAAAACCAAAGGATTTTTTTACTTTTTTTGTTCTTGGAACTCTCGATGGTTTTTGATTATGAGATGCAGAAGTTGTTTGTGCAGATTGTTGCATTTGTTGTAATTCTCTAAATACATCAGATAAGTTTCGGTTATCTTGATTATAAGAATTTTTATCGTTATACATAGTATTTCCTCTTTCTTTATAATAATACATATATATTATACAATATTATCACAAACTTGTCTACAAAAATAAAGAAAAAAATGTTTACAAAAATGGAAATTAGTATCATTTGTTATAATAAAACTAATAATTGAAATTGGGCAACTGCGGTTGCCTAATTTTATAAAAAATTAAAAATAGCAGGCACGAATATACCTATTTTGTTCCTTTTTGTGTTAAAATATATGAAAGTTAAATCTTATATAGTTTTGTAGCCATCAAAAGCAAATTGCTCTCCAAAGTACTTGAAAAATTCCCAAAATAGTATATAATATAATTACTTACAAAATAAGGAGGAAAAAAATTGGAAACAATTGAACAAAGCATAAAATATACATTCAAAGACAAACAATTATTAAAAAAAGCACTAACCCATACATCGTATGCGTATGAAAAAAACATCGAAAGCAACGAAAAATTAGAATTTTTAGGAGACAGCATACTAGAATTTATATCAAGCGAATACATGTATCAAAACTACCCAAAACTAAAAGAAGGAGAAATGACTAAAGTTAGAGCAACAGTAGTATGCGAAAAAAGTTTATACAAAATAGCAAAATTGCATAATTTTAGTGATTTCTTATTTTTAGGAAAATCTGAGAAAAAAACAGGAGGGCAAAATAGACCTGCAATTCTAGCAGATAGTGTAGAAGCAATTATAGCAGCAATCTACTTAGATGGAGGCATTGAAGAAGCAAGAAAATTTATCATAGAAAATCTAAAAGACGAAATAAAAATTGCAAGTACACATGTAGGAGATAGAGACTATAAAACAATGCTACAAGAAAAATTACAAGAGCACGGAGAAGTAAATATACAATACGAAATAATTAGCGAAAAAGGACCAGACCATAATAAAAGCTTTACGGCACAAGTAAGTTGCGACGGAAAAGTCCTTGCTCAAGGTAGTGGAAAAAGTAAAAAGGAAGCACAAATGCGGAGCAGCTCAAAAAGCATTAGAAATCTTAAAATAGAAAAGAGGTAAGGCTATGGAAAAACAGTATATTATACCAATATTTGTACCACATTTAGGATGCCCCAATGATTGTGTTTTTTGTAATCAAAAATCAATAAGTGGTCAAAAAAATAATATGACGAAAGAAAAAGCCAAAGAAATAATAGAAAATTACCTAAAAAGCATAAAAGAGGACGATGCACAAATTGAAATTGCCTTTTATGGCGGTAGTTTTACTGCCATAAAACCCGAAAAGCAAGAAGAATTGTTAAAAACAGCTTATGAATATATTGAACAAGGAAAAGTAGAATCTATACGTGTTTCCACAAGACCAGACTGCATAGATAAACAAATTTTAAAAAGACTAAAAAAATATAAAGTAAAAACAATAGAATTAGGAGTCCAATCAGCAAATGATTATATCTTACAAAAAGCCAATAGAGGTCATACCTTTGCAGATGTGCAAAAAGCCTCAAAATTAATTAGAAGAAAAGGATTTAAATTAGGACATCAAATGATGGTTGGATTGCCAGAAAGTACGAGAATTGACGAAATTAATACGGCAAAAGCATTAATAAAATTAAAACCTAAAATGATAAGAATTTACCCTGTTTTAGTAGTAAAAAATACTAAACTAGCAGAAGATTACCAAAAAGGAGATTATGAACCACTTCCATTAGTACAAGCTATTGAAATTTGTAAAGAATTAGTGCGAATGTTTGCAGACAAAAATATAGAAATTATACGAGTAGGCTTACAAAACACAGAAGAAATAACAACCCCAGAAGAAGAAAAAAGCGAAGTGATAGCAGGACCATATCATCCAGCATTTAGGCAACTAGTAGAATCATCAATGTGGTATGATGCTATTGTAGAAAAAATCAAAAAATTAAATGTAAAAGTAAAAGAAGTAGAAGTAATAGTAAATCCTAGAGATGCAAATAATGTAATAGGTCACAAAAAAGAAAACATACAAAAATTAAAAGATACTTATGATGTAGATTTAATTTTAAAACAAGATGAAAAAATAAAACCAGGCAAGTCTCAAGTAGAAATTATAAAAACATATAAAGACTTCTTAGAAGAGTAATATAAAATAAAGTATAAAATTGCCTTAAAATGTAGATAATGTAAATAGAAAGGTGATTTTATGCAAGGAAACGAAAAATATAACATACGAAGAATTTTTCTTGAAAGCCTAGGGACAATGATAGGTTCATTCATAATGGCAAGTGGAGTTGCATTATTCTTATTACCAAATCAATTGTCATCAGGAGGAATATCAGGAATTGCAACAATAACATATTATCTATTTCATATCCCAATGGGAACAATGATACTTATTTTAAACATACCATTATTTCTAACATCATTTTACAAAATAGGAAAAAGCTTTTTCATAAAATCAATGATAGGTACAATATCACTATCTGTATTTATAGATTTATTAGATAAGTTAGAACCACTAACACAAGATAGATTTTTAGCATGCATATATGGTGGAGGAATAATAGGATTACGGAACAGCACTAATCTTAAAAATGAATGCTTCAACAGGAGGATCAGACTTAATGGGCTATTTAGTTAAAGAGATAAAACCTACTATTAGTATGGGGCGAGCTATAATAATCATAGATATTATAATTGTAACATTAAATATAATCTTTTTACAAGAAATAGAAATAGGACTATATTCTGCAATTGCAATCTATGTTATGGGAAAAATGATAGACATATTATTCGAAGGTATCTACTTTACAAAATTACTAATGATTATATCAGACAAAAACGAAGAAATAGCAAAAGAAATAGGCGAAAAAATAAAAAGAGGAACAACAGGACTATTAGGAAAAGGAATGTATACACAAGAAAAGAAATTAGTATTAATGTGTGCAGCCTCTAGAGGGGACATTTCAAAAATAAAATTAGTTGCAAAAAAAATAGACCCAAAATGTTTTATAATTATTACCAATTCAAGAGAAGTAGTAGGACAAGGATTCAAAAGGAGTTAGTGTCGTATTGGGGACGTTTCTTTTCCGACATTTTTGTCGCATTGGGGACACATCTTAAGTCGCATTGGGGACGTTTCCTTTCCGACATTTTTGTCGTGTTGGGGACACATCTTAAGTCGCGTTGGGGATGTTTCCTTTCCGACATTTTTGTCCTATTTGGGACACATCTTAATAATATAGATGTGTCACCTAAATTATTTCTATTAATAATGCTATTGCATAAATCAAATTTTAATGTTAAGATGTGTCCCAAATAGGACAAAAATGTCGGAAAGGAAACGTCCCCAATGCGACACCCAACGCGACACCCAATGCGACTTAAGATGTGTCCCTAATACGACAAAAATGTCGGAAAAGAAACGTCCCCAATACGACATCATTTCAATTCTATAATTGCGGTGTTTAGTCCATATCCTTCTTTTTCTCTTCGATAAGAATGTAGTAAATCATCATTGCAAAAACTACATATTTTGCTATCTATGATATTTTGTTTCTGTAAGCCTGCTTTTTGTAGTATAATTTCATTGATTTTTACTGTGTCAATGTTCCATTTTTGGTTTGGCACTGTTTCTTGTATTATTTCTGACATTTCTTCTATGTCTTGAAATTCGTTTGCAAAACTATTTTTTACTTCTCCTTCAACTTCAAAGTGACATTTTCTAATACTTGGACAAATGCAACAAATGATATCTTGGGGCTTGCAATCAAATTCCTTTTTCATTTTTTCTACTGTTTTTATAGATATCCTTTGCAATGTTCCCTTCCAACCAGAATGAGTATTGGCAATGACTTTTTTGACAGGGTCAAAGAAAAGTAATAATATGCAATCTGCATTTGTGGTCGAAAGCATGATGTGTTGTTTGTTTGTAATTAATCCATCTGTTTTATTGTATTCATCTAAATTAAAATCTGGTTCTTTCTGATTGATTTTTTGTGTTACAATTTTTACTTGGTCTGTATGTTCTTGATTTGTTTTTACTAAATGTTCTGGATTAGAACCGATTGCATGGCATAAGTTTGTATAATCGCCTACTGCTTTTTTATAGCTAATTTCATCTAATTTTTCCTTATTTGCTTTAGATGTTCTATAATTTTTATCCATTCCCAAACTATATGCATGATTTATTATATCTTTATATTCTAATAATCTTCTAAATTGTAAATATTCCATACCTTCCTTTTTAACATGTACAACATTTTCATTTGATAAATCCATTTTATATTTCACCTTTCATTTTTTGAATTATATCATCTTTTGATTTTTTATCAATATAATTGTAGTTATTTCCCTTTTGCCTTGTATTAAAACCACAAATTGTTTTATACCCACAATACTCACAAGGAATTTTCCCATTTTTATTATATGGTTTTATATCAATTTTACCACTCATAATTTCTTTTGAAATTTGTTTTATTACATAATCTATATAATCTTGTAAGATTTTAAATTCTTCTTTATCCACACCATTAGTCCATTTTTCATTCACACTACCAGAAGTTGTAATAGCTGCTGGTACTAATTTTGAACTTCCTGATGTTAGTGTATTGTCATTCATTCTGATAACTTTTACATCAGCTAAAATTAGTCCTTTCATTTTAAAATTTTTCCTAATCAATTCTTCTATTTCTTCTTCTGAAATTTTCTTATCTGCCTTTACCATTTGCTCAAGTAGTGAAAAATAAAATATTCCAGCTGGCATAATATCTTCTTCTTTGCAAATAGCATCTGAATATGTTAATAGCTGAATTTGTAAGCCTGCATATACTTCATTTAAATCAATATTTTTACTAGATGATTTATAATCTATAATTCTTAAATATTTACCATCTTCTCCGAATAGCAGTATCTATTCTATCAATTTTACCTGTAATTTCTACTGTTTTTCCACTATCTAATGTTAATATAATTGGCTGATACTTTCCTTTTTTACCAAATTCTACTTCTGTTCCTTCTATTGTAAAATCACTATAAATTAGGGTTTGTATAATATATTTTAATGCTTTACTAACAATTCTTTTTAGTCTTTGGACTAATGCTTTGTATTTTGCAGTTGTGGTAAATATAAAATTTTTGTTTAAAAGTAAACTTTCTTCCATAATTTTGGACACCATTTCATAAATTTCGTCTTCTGTTATCTCAGTTAATTTTAAACCTTTTTCATGAACTTGCTCAAAAAATGCATCAATTGTTTCATGCATAAAAGAACCTGTTTCAAATGTATGTATTTTTAATGTGTCCTTTTCTTTTAGTTTTAATCCATATTGTAAATGATATGAAAATGGACAACTTCTATACTTTTCCAATTGTGACACACTAGTATTTAAAGTATTACCATATAACTTTTCAATATTCTCTTTTTGAATTGGCTGTGGTAAATTTGTATATTGTAGACCTTGCAAGTCATCTTTTAATCTTTCTTGCCATTTATTTTTGCCTTTATAATATTGATATAACTCATACCAAATTTGAGGAATTTTTTCTTTTTGTGCTATTTTTGAAATATTTTCTAGCAAATATTCATAAGTTACTTGCTCATTTATAATATTATATTCTTTTTGCAAAAGGTCACTTTTCTCTTGCAATTTTGGAAAAATTCTTTTTATTTTATGAATTAAAATAGATGGTCTTAAAGATTTTCCTTCTTTATCTTGTGATGGATATGATAAATAAATTGTTTCTTGTGCGGTTGTAAATGCTTTATAAATATTGAAATTATCCTCATACAATCTTTCCTTAGTTCCTTTAGCCAGTTCAATTCCATCTTGTTTTAATTTTTCTCTATCTGCATTATCTAAAAATCCTTCATCTTTGTTAACACTCGGAAAACTACCATCATTTAATCCAACAATAAATACATCTTTTACTTTGTGGCTTCTTGACCTATCTATATCCCCAAATATAACTTGGTCTTGCGTTCCTGGTATTTTGCCTAATCCACAATTTTTAAGTCCTATTTTTAATATTTTACTATATTTATCTAGTGTTGTTTTGCTATTTTCTAATACCAAAACTATTTCATCTAATAATTCTAAAATAATTTTGTAGCTTGCTATGTATTCTTTTGCCAATTCAATAAATCCATTTTGTTCTAATTCTTCCACTTGAATTGAAATTTTTTTCTCAATTTCTTGTTCTTGCATAAATTCATATAAACATTTTGTTATATTTTTTACTGTTTTTTCTTGATTTATTTTTTCTTTTAGCTCAACTAGTGGATTTATGATTTGTTTTCTTATTTCATTTAGTCTTTGTACTTTTTGTTTTTCTTTTTCTGTTTCATAATTAAAATCTTTTTTCCATTTATTTTGATTAATTCCCCATTTGTTACAATAGTTTTCTAAAGTGAATATCTCATCTGGATCCAAGTCTAAAAATCCTAATTTTAAATAATTGAAAACCGCTTCTTTTGCAAAATTTTTGTTTAGAACTTCTAACAAAGATAGTAAATATTGTATAATTATATTTTGATTTACATCTCTTTTTTCATCAATAAATACAGGAATATTATATTTTAAAAAAATAGTTCTTACTAAAGATGCATACTCATCTATATTTTTTGAAATGATAGCAATATCTTTGTATCTTCTATTTTTATTTCTAACTAATTTTGTTATTTGAATAGCGATATTTTCGATTTCTGAATATGGATTTTGTGCTAAAAATAGACTTATGTTTTCTACTTTCTTTTCATATTTAAATGCCTTTGCACTATTTATGTAATCACTTAAAAGTTGTAATTCTTCGTTTTGAAAACGAAATTGCTTTTTTAAATGAACAGGCTCTTCTAATTGAAATTCATTTCTATTTACCATATTCCAGATTTTGGCTAATGTAATTTTGTTTGAATAAAATATGTCTACATCTGGATTTGTATTGATGTTTAAATCATCTATGCAAATAGTGATGTTCACCTGTTTTGCAAGTTTAACAAACTCTTGAATTACCTCATATTCTTGTTTTGTAAAACCTGCAAATTCGTCAAAATAAATGATACTATCTTGCAAAAAATTTGTTTCTTTTATGTATTTTGCAAGAAAATTTAGTAAATCGTTTTCCTCTATGTATTTTCCTAAAAGTTGTTCTTCAAATTTTTCGTATAAGAAAGTAATGTCTTTTAACTTCATTTTTAAATAAGTATCTTGTATATTTTCTATTTCTTGCTTTAAGTCTTGTATACTAATTCCGTGTTTCTTAAATTCAGTAATTGCTGTTAAGACTAAATCAATATTTTCTTCTGATTTTCCTAAAAATTTAATTTCTTTTTTATAGTTGTTCAAAATTGAAAACATAAGCATTGCTTTACCAGATTTAGTTAACTGTGTTTTAGTTGCCCCTCCAACTTCATTTAGTACTCTATATGCCATTCTACTTAAAGTAACAACCTCTGCTTGCACAATGGCATTACTAGGTGCTACTTCCATCAATTTATTTTCAGCTGTAAATGAAAATTGTTCTGGTGTAATCATATATATTTTGTTTCCTGTTTTTAATTCATTAACTATTTCTGAAAAACAAAATTCACTTTTTCCACTTCCTGGTTTTCCATATATAATCCTTAATCCCATTTTTCTCTTCTCCAATAAAATAAATATTGTTGTGCTAATCCTGCTAAATCTCCAAATTTCGCCTTAGCAATTTGTTCAATCTCTTTTTTCGTAACTTTACTTTCATCTTCTTTTTTTATGTATAAATCATTCATTACTCTTCTTACCCATACATCAATTGGAAATACTGGTAATCTTTTTAGAGTTGAAAACAATAAAATGCAATCTGCAACTTTTGGACCAACACCAGATAATTGCAATAATTGCTCCCTTACTTCTAAAGTATTTTCATTCTCTTGCATTTTCTGTAAATCAATTTCTTTATTTTCTATCATTTTAGTTGTTTCAAAAATCCTTTTATCTCTAAAACCCAACCCTAACAGCCTATACTCTTGTACTGTTACATCTTTTAATTGCCCTACTGTTGGAAATGTGTAATAATCTTTTCCTCTCCATGTTATTTTAGTTCCATATTTTTCAGATAATCTTTCTATAATCTTTTTAATCCTTGGTATATTATTATTAGCTGAAATTATAAAAGAAATAATTGTTTCCCATAAATCTTGATTTAAAATACGAATACCTGCCCCATATTTTACACTCATTTCCATATTTTTGTCTATTTTGCTTAAAGTCTCTTTTATTTTTTTATAATCTCTTTTTAAATCAAAATAATCTTCTACTGTTTCTTTTATTTCATTCTTACATATTCCTTCAAATGTAATCATATTATTTTCTTTTTTCACATTAAGCACATTTTCACAAAATACACCTGTATAACTTCCATCTTCTTGCTGATTCCACCTGAAGCATTGTCCACAATCAAATATATCCTTTAGTTCAAATGAATCTACATTTTTTAAAATTAATTTTTGTTCTTCCATAATTGAATATAAGCACTCCCTTCTTGTGTCGTATTGGGGACGTTTCTTTTCCGACATTTTTGTCGCATTGGGGACACATCTTAAGTCGCATTGGGGACGTTTCCTTTCCGACATTTTTGTCGTGTTGGGGACACATCTTAAGTCGCGTTGGGGATGTTTCCTTTCCGACATTTTTGTCCTATTTGGGACACATCTTAATAATATAGATGTGTCACCTAAATTATTTCTATTAATAATGCTATTGCATAAATCAAATTTTAATGTTAAGATGTGTCCCAAATAGGACAAAAATGTCGGAAAGGAAACGTCCCCAATGCGACACCCAACGCGACACCCAATGCGACTTAAGATGTGTCCCTAATACGACAAAAATGTCGGAAAAGAAACGTCCCCAATACGACATGAGAGGAGAAGAAAATGATTATTCCAAATAAATTAAATATTGGTGATACAATTGGTGTAGTAGCACCATCAAATCCTATTATTGATGATAATATAGAGGAACTAGAAAGAGCGATAAAGATAGCCCAAAAAGATGGTTTTAAGGTAAAGCGTTCTAAGCATTTATATGAAAATAAATGTGGATATGGAAATACACCAAAAGAAAAGGCCCAAGATATTAATGATATGTTTGCAGATGAAGAAGTGAAGATGATTTGGTGTGCAAAAGGAGGTTTTAATTCTAGTTCTACTTTTGAATATTTAGACTACAATTTAATTGCTAAAAATCCTAAAATATTGTGTGGATATAGTGATATCAATTCAATTAGCAATATGATTACTCAAAAATCAGGAATTGTTACTTATTGGGGAGCAAATTTTAAAACAATTGCAACAGATGAAACAGATTATAGTTATAAACAATTTAAAAAGATGTTGCAACAAGGAAGCAAAAAATTAGGTGAAGAAGATGATGAATATGAAACAATTTGTGAAGGACAAGCAGTAGGCAGACTGATTGGTGGTAATTTGAGTATAGTAAAAAGTATGGTTGCTGGTAAATATAGTTTGGATTTTACTGATAAAATTCTATTTTTAGAAGAATTTGGAATTGAAACACCACCTGGGTTAGCTAGTAGTTATTTATATTTTATGAAACAAAATGGAGTGTTTGATAAAATAAAAGGGTTATGGCTTGGAAGTTATATGAACGAAAGTAATGTTCCATTAGAGAAGTTGATAGAAGATGTATTAGATTTACCAAATGAAAAATATCCATTTCCAATTATTAAATCAAATAATTTTGGACATATAGAGAAAAAAATAGTAATACCAATTGGAGTAAAAGCTAAAATAGATACAAGTAAAGAACATAAAATTGAATTAATAGAACCACATGTAATATAAAGATATAAAAGGAGTAAAAAATGTACGAACAATGGGAAGAACTAGAAAAATCAATTATTAATTGTAATAAATGTAAACTATACAAAACAAGACAAAATATTGTTTTTGGGGTAGGAAATAAAAATGCAGAAATTATGTTCATAGGAGAAGGACCAGGAGCGGACGAGGATAGACTTCGGTAAGCCATTTGTAGGAAGAGCAGGAAAATTAATGAATATGGCTTTTCAAGCAGTAGGAATAAAGAGAGAAGAAGTATATATTGCAAATATCGTAAAATGTAGACCGCCAGCTAATCGAAATCCAGAAGATGATGAAGCAATGGCTTGTCTTAATTATTTAAGAAATCAAGTTATTTTAGTAAAACCAAAAATTATTGTACTACTTGGAAGTGTAGCTTTGAAAAATATCTTGGGAAAAGAATATGGAATAACAGCTTCAAGAGGAAAATGGGTTGAAAAAAAAGGAATTTATTATATGCCAACATGGCATCCTGCAGCACTTTTAAGAGACGAAACAAAGAAAATAGATTTTATTCAAGACTTAAAATTAGTATTGCAGTTGAGCCAAAATATATGATATTAGATATACAATTGTAAAAAAGAAAGGTAGTAGGAATGAAAGAAATGGAAGAAAAAGCTAATTATTGTCTTACATGCAAAGTAAAACCTTGTTCTGTAAAAGGATGTCCACTTGGGAATAATATACCACAATTTATTGAGCAAATAAAACAAAATAATCCCAAAGAAGCATATAGAATATTAGCACAAACTACAGTCTTACAAGGTGTTTGTGGAAGAATATGCCCTCATAAAAAACAATGTCAAGGCTCATGTATAAGAGGAATCAAAGGAGAACCTGTTTCCATAGGAGAACTAGAAGCTTTTGCATTTGATTCTGTAATAGAAGAACAAAATAGCTTACTAGAATGTTATGAAACAGAAATGAAAGAAAAGAAAAACAATAAAAAAGTAGCAGTAATAGGAGGAGGACCAGCAGGTCTAACAGCCAGTGCATTCTTAGCTAAAAGTGGAGTTCAAGTCACAATTTATGAGAAATATGACTATTTAGGAGGACTATTGGTACATGGAATACCAGATTTTAGATTACCAAAAGAAATTGTGCAAAAAACGATTGATAAAATTTTAGCTTTAGGAATAAAAGTAGAATATAAAAAGCAATTGGGAAAAGATATCTTTTTAGAAGATTTAGAGCAACATTATGATGCTATTTTCCTAGGTATAGGAGCAAACACTTCTTCGAAAATGGGAGTAGAAGGAGAAGATTTAGAAGGAGTATATGGAGGAAATGAACTTTTAGAATATAATTTGCATCCAGATTACAGTGAAAAAATAGTAGCAGTAATTGGTGGCGGAAATGTAGCAATGGATTGTGCAAGAACCATTAAGAGATTAGGAGCCAAAGAAGTAAAAGTAATTTATCGTAGAGCTAGGGAGCAAATGCCAGCAGAAGACAAAGAGGTAGAAGAAGCTATAAACGAAGGTATTGAATTTTTATTCCAAAATAATATTGTTAAAATAATAGGAAAAGAAAAGGTAGAGGAAGTAGAATTAATAAAGACAAAATTAGTTCAAAAAGAAAATGATACAAGATTAGTGCCAGTAAATATAGAAAATAGCAATTATACAATAAAGGTAGACAATATTGTGATGGCTTTAGGAGCAAGACCAGAAGATTATGTTCAAAAATTAGGACTTACCTTAAACAAATGGGGCAATATACAAATAGATGAAAATTATCAAACATCTAATCCAAAAATATGGGCTGGTGGCGATCTAGCAGGAGTAAAAGGAACTGTTGCATATGCTGCTTATTCTGGAAGAGAAGCGGCGAAAAAAATAATAGAAAGTATTTGTTAAAAGTCAACTTAAAAATAGGTTGACTTTTAGTAAATATCTTCTTTTTCACCAGTAGTTCCAAAAATAAATTTCTTAAGAATTTTCAAAAAGCGAATAAATTTATTCTCTTTTTTAGAAACTAATCTAATAGAGGTTTCATATTGACCACTTTCTAATAAATTATACTTATTTTCAAGTTCTTCCATTTTAGAAACATAATAATCATTAAAAAAAGTATAATCATCAGTAACACCTAGTAAATCTTTAAAAGAATAAAGTTTACGTCTATAATTTTCTAATCCTTCTAAATCAAATATTTTGTTAAATGCATTATCAAAATAACTAGAAATAATTAGATTTTGTGTTTTTATGAAAATCAAAGAAATTTCATTTTTTAAATCATCGATTTTCTTCAACATATTATCTACTTTTCTATTTCTATCATCAACTTGAATAATTTTATTATTAATTTTTATAATATTTTCTTGATGATAAAAAATATCATCAATTGCATTTTGAATAGCCATAAAAACTTTTGGAGATGTCAATTGTGAAAATGTATTTTTAAAAGTATCAGTACTGTTTAAAGTGCTTTCAAATAAAACATCTTCTCCTGTAATATATGCTAATTGGTTTACCAAACAACATTCCAAAGGATAATAAGAAGGACTAATTGTTTCAAAAGTAATTCCAAAATATTTAACATATTCTTTTGGGATACCATTAATTTTAGAAGCCATTAACTGAACAGCAGCTTCATTTAATCCTAAGCCATAAACCTTAAACTCTGTATAATCACAAAGTCCCATCCTAATTAAATAATTCTTTTTATCTTTGACTTCTTGAAGATAATGGATACATTCATGCACAGCAAATTCTTCTAAATCATCGTCAGGAATATGTACATTAAAATAAATAGAAGTGTTTTTATAAAAGTAATTTGCTTCTGCCATTCCGATCAGGCATTTTTGCTTTATACATATTAAGTCTTGATAATTTAATAAATAACTCATTTTGATTTAATCCATATTCTGGAAAGGTATCGCAAATTTTCATTGATATATTTCTTGCAATTGAATTGACTTTTAAAGTGTTTAAAGCTTCTATAACTTCAATTCCATCTTTTTTTAAATCTGATTCTACACTCATTACTTATTATCCTCCCATCCTATTATATTATACTATAAAAATGCAAAGAAAATATTTCAAAAATATTAAAAGTTGTTTACAATTGTGTTACAAATAAATATTATATTAATATTTTGACCATGCAAATATAAATCTAGCTGTGAGTTACTATTCACAGTCAAAATAAAAAAGTATGTAATATAAATGAAAAGAAAATGTAAAATAAAAAAGTCATAAAAA
>CANQTZ010000032.1 GCA_947626865.1 uncultured Clostridia bacterium | reverse complement strand
ATTCCAATTTAACTTATGCAATAGCATTATTAATAGAAATAATTTAGGTAACACATCTATATTATTAAGATGTGTCCCCAATAGGACAAAAATGTCGAAAAGGAAACGTCCCCAATGCGACACTGTCCCCAATGCGACAAAAATGTCGGAAAAGAAACGTCCCCAATGCGACATCAGAAAAGGAATAAAGAATGAAGAAGTTATTATTTTCTGCATATTCATTGGATTTAGGAGGGATAGAAAAGGCATTAATAAATTTAACTAACCAACTAATAAAAAGAGGATATGAAATAACAATTGTATTAGAAAGAAAGCAAGGGATATTTTTAGAGGAATTAAATCCTAAAATCCAAGTTATAGAGTATAAAGCAAGTGAAAATAAAAATAAGATTATAAGAAAGATAATTAATTTAAGTAAAAGAATACAATTTATGTTAAAGTACAAAAATAAATATGATTTTTCTGCTTGTTTTGCAACTTATTCTAATGTTGCATCATTTACAAGCCGAGTGGCTTCTAAAAATTGTTGTTTGTGGGGACACGCAGATTACCTTACACTATTTGATAATGAAGAAGAAAAGATGAAAAAATTTTTTAAGGAAAAAAAATACAATAAGTTCAAAAATGTAATATTTGTATCAAAAGAAGGTAGAGAAAGCTTTGTTAAGGTGTTTCCAGAGATGGAATTGAAAACACAAGTATGCAACAATATAATAGATAATGAAAAGATTGTAAAATTATCAAATGAACCAATTGAACAAAAAAAGGATGAAAATAAAGTTACATTTATAAATGTAGGAAGGCATGATGAAAAGCAAAAAAGGCTTACGAGGATAATTGAGGTGGCAAAAAAGTTAAAGCAAGAAGAAAAGCAATTTGAAGTATGGTTAATTGGAGATGGAAAAGATAGTGAATTCTATAAAGAATTAGTAAAAAAAGAAAAACTAGAAGATGTTATTTTATTTTTAGGAAAAAAGCAAAATCCGTATCCATATTATAAAATGTCAGATTGTGTTATACTAACATCAGATTATGAAGGTTATCCAGTAGTATTTTTGGAAAGTTTTGTTTTAAATAAGCCAATAATAACCACTAAAGTATCAGATTATGAAGAAGTAGAGCAAGGTTTTGGCTTAGTTACAGATAAAGACGAAGAGGATATCTATCAAAAAATGAAGCAATTTATAGAGCAAGGTTTTGTGCCAAAAAAGAAATTTGATGCAGATGAGTACAATAAAAGAATAATAGAAAAACTAGAGCAAATATTTTGAAAGGAACAAAAAATATGGCTAAAATAAGTGTAATAGTGCCAGTATATAACACAGCCAATTATATAGAAAGATGTCTTGATTCATTAATAAATCAAACAATAAAAAACGAAATAGAAATTATAATAATTAATGATGGCTCAACAGACAAATCAGAAGAAGTTATACAAAATTATATAGAAAGGCAAGAGCAAAAGGAATTAATAAAATATTTTTCAAAATCAAATGAAGGCATTGCAAAAACAAGAAATTTTGGAATAGAAAAAGCAAATTGTAATTATATCTTATTTGTCGACTCAGATGATTACATAGATACCAAGCTAGTTGAAAAACTAATGCCATATATTAATAAGAATATAGACTTAATAAAATTCAAATTGCAAAGAGTAAACTCACAAGGGGCAGTAATAGAAAAAGTAACAGGTCCAGTTTTTGATGAACTAATAGGAGAAGAGGCTTTTAGCAAAATGTATAGTCAAGATATTTTACTAGACTCACCTTGTGTATATATAATGAAAAAGGAGCTTTTTGAAAAAAATAATTTCAAATTTAAACAAACATATCACGAAGATTTTGGACTAATACCACTTATTTTGCTTACAGCCAAAAGCGTAGTTTCAACTGACTATTATTTATATTATTATGTACAAGTGGAAAATAGCATAACCAGAAATGACGATTATCAGAAAACAGTACAAAAAATGCAAGATTGTTTAGCACATTATGATAATATGATAAATATAATAGAAAAAATAAATATTGGAAAACGTGCTAAGGAAGATGTTAAAATATATTATACAAATGCAATTCTTTTGAAATTAAAAGAATTAAATAAGGAAGAAAGAAAGTATTATGAAAAGCAAATAAGAAAAAGAAAAATACCAAAAAATATAAAAGTAAGAAATTTAAAGCAATTAATAAAAAGAATAGTGTTACAAATTAATATAGAATTGTATTTAAAAATGAAGTAAATATTTTTTGTTATAAAAAAGAAGAACGTCATAATTGGCGTTCTTTTACTTGAGAAATTATGAATAATCTTCAACAATTTTTTTCAATTCTGAAAAATCAATATCTAAAACGATGCATAAACCTATCAATTCGAAATCCTTTACACTAGTTTTTGCAGTTTCTATTTTATATAGTTCAAATCTATCAAGTTCAATTCCAAGTAGTTCTAATTTACTAGAAAGCATAGCCTTAGTGTAATGCTTTTTTTCTCTATGTTCTTTTATTAAATCACCAATTATATTACGTTTATTGTTAAATTTTTTCATAGCGAAAACCTCCAAAAATCAAATAAAACAAAAAAATTTTGAATTTTTATTGATTTTATAATAAGTTTTGTGCTATAATGTGTATTAAGAATACACGTGAATTCAAAATAAAAATAATTTAATGAATATTTTGCAAAAACTATTGCCAAAATATAAGTAATTGTGATATAAATATGTTATGCGTATGATATAATTTATGGGCATATACCATAATAATACCATATAATTTGTAAAATAAAAACGAAGGAGAAGGGGGAATTTAAAAAGTGCAAAGAAAAGAAGTAAAAGAAAAAACAAAAGAAATGGAGGAAAAAAATATGTTGAACAAAGCAAAAAATGAGGATTTTTTTGATGTGAACCAAGCAAGGGAGAGGGCAAGAGAAAAAACGAAAGGAATAACTTTGATAGCACTCGTAATTACGAAACTCGTGCCTGTCGCCTAAAATCAAGGGTTGCAGGCTTTTTTGTCTATTATAAGTGTATTAGCGACAGCACGATTTGAGAATTTAGGAGAAGTTATCCTACTTTTATGTGAGCAATTTCTGGAGGTGGAGCAAAGGTTAAATACTGATATTCGTTCTTCCAATAAGCAGGATCTATAAGAGATAACATCTCATCTAAATTAAATAAATTTTCTAACTTGTCAATTTCGGCTTGTAGTTCAGGAACGGTCTTATGGACATAAACATTATCAATTAAAACTCTAGGAGAGTGGCCCATAATTAATTGAGTACATAATTTATTGGCCTCAACTTTATCCATAAAACTTGCAAAAGAGTGTCTGCCATCATGTGGAGTATGTTCCAATTCTAGTCGTTCCATTATTTTATGAAACTTATCACGATTAAAATTACTATATTTCATTTGTTGTCCCTCTGTATTTTGAATCAACCATTTAGATCCAGAAGCTACTGCCTCATTATAATACTTTTCAAAAAAAGGTCTTACAAATGCACTAATAGGAACTTTACGATTTCTGCTACTAGAATTTTTAATTCCACATATAAAATAATTTTCATCTAAATGTACATTCTCGGTTTCGGTAAGTAGTAATTCACTTGGTCGAACACCAGAGAAAATCATCATAAGTATTGTATCAGTATAGCGATAAACATGAAGTGACTGATACATTTTTTTGATTTCATCTTCAGTAAAAGGTTTTCGAATCAATTGCTTATCAGGTTTATCTCCTAAATCTACGAAAGGAGAATAATCCTTTTTCACAATATCATTTTCCATCGCAAAATGCGACATCTGACTAATTAACATTTTCATTCGTTCTCTACCACTATAAGTTTTATCACTATCATTAATAACCATTTGAATATGATGTTTCCTAATTAAAACAAATTGCATATCATGAATCGGCTTACAAGCTCTATATGCATTTTTGTAGCTTAAGACCATAGACCTACTAATTTTAGGATATTTTTCTATGGACCATTGTTCATATAATTCAGAAAAGGTTACTTTTGCAGCATCAATGTCATAAGGATCTGCATTATATTCAGCCAAAGCTTTGTTAGCTTCAGGGGAAGTAGCAAAACTACCAATATTCTTAAAAAGTTGTTTTCCTGTTTCCTCATCCCAGCCAATAGTGATTCTTGCAATATAGGGTTTTCTTCTGTTTCCAGTTGCTTTATATACGCAGCCATATCCGTTAGGATTTCGCATTATAATTCCTCCAATCTAGAGGCAAAGCACTAGAAAATCATAATACCAATTAGTCAAAAATTTGAACTAATTTACATAAAGTGGTATAATGAAAGAAAGGGTTACCATGATGTCGAATTTTAGTAATTTATGGGAATTCCTCGAAGAAAACGAGATTGATCCATTAGTTGTCGCTATTATTATCGAAATCATTTTTGGAAATGATACCGAGATTTAGATAACTGCTGGAATAATTCCTTAAAGCGAAGAATAAAATCTTCAAATTGAGCAAGGTCTTCATCTGAAAGGTCTTGCTTATTCTTTTTGTCAGAAGAATAAAAATTCATTATCATGGATGAAATTTTCTTTAGGGTTTCTGAATACTTCGCCTCATTTTTAATATTAGATCTGCCACGAAGATAATCTAAAGAACATCCAAAATAATCGCAAATATTGTTTTCAAAATCAACATTTACCATTATATTAGATCCTCGTTCATATCTGCTAATCATACCAATATCAACAGATAAAATCTTCGCAAGATCTTCTTGTTTCAAATTTTTTTCGGCTCGTAATTCATTCAACCTATTCATTACAAATCAACTCCTTCACTGCTATTATACAAAATAATTTTGTACAAGTCAATAGTAAATTGTTAAAAAATGAAAATAAAAGTATTGACATTTTCAAAAAATGACATTATAATATTTTTGTACAAAGGAACAAAAGGGTTGTGTACAAATAACAAAAAGGAAGGTGGGAGAAGTGAAAAACAATATTAAAAAAATACGAATGATGCAAAACATAAGCCAAAAACAATTAGCGAAGCACTTAAGAGTAACACAGCAAGCTGTTTCATATATGGAAAATACAGAAGCAAATATACCTATTAAGAAAATGAAGAAAATAGCGAATTTCTTGAATAGGAATATAGATGAAGTATTTCCAGAATTGAAAGAAGCGAAGTCTGGATAGAAAACTAATTAAAAGGCTTATTTTTTTTATTCAACCAATGTCAAAAAATGAAAATACAAATCAAATCACTTTCAAAAAATGACAATGAAAGGAGGAAGCAATGAATGAATTTAATCCAGAAACGATACTAAAAGAAAAAAATATTACTATAAAAAAAGCAGCAGAGATGATGGGAAAATCGGAACAATTTATACGAATAGGATTAAGAAACAATAGACTCCCATTTCGGAACAGCAGTTAAATTAAGTACACATTGGACATATCACATATCACCACAACTCTTTTATCAGTATTTAGGTTTAATAAGAATTGAAACAAAAGAAAAAGTACAAAGCCAAAACAATTTATCTTTGACAGGAGCAAAATGTTTAGCCTTGTACTCATGAATATATATTCATACCAATATTATAACACAAAATAATTAATTGTAAAGGAGAAAAAAATATGAGCATAAAAGAAGAATTTGAGAAAAATCAAACTAACGATATAAAGGGTAAACCAAAAAAAGACATAGGAGAAGGACTAATAAAAGTAGAAATTAAAGATGGGCATATCGAAGCATCATCACAATTAAATGTACCAAAGGACACATTAGTAATGGTACTCATAGTTATGGAAGCACTACAAAGAGCTATAGTTGAAAATGATACAAAATTGTATGAAATATTGAATTCTTTAAGAAAAATAAACAATAAAGAAATTATAAAACTAATTAAAGATAATGCAGAAATATTGAAAGCAGGACCAGATGCAAGCGATAATGATTAACAAAGAAACCATTGGACTTCAAGATAGTTACTATTATAAGGATTTCATAAAAAACGAATTAACTGGAGCTAAATGGGTAAAGGATAGAAAAATCTGGCAAGTAGAATTTTCAACTGGAAATATAGAAAAATTACAATCAATACAATGTGAAATTTCAAAAGAAATTATAACAGAATATCAAAAGAAAAAGGATGTTATGAATCAAGTAACTGCAGAAAAACTAACAGATGAAACAGAGCCAATAGAAGAAATGCCAATAAAAGCAAATCCATATAAACATCAAATAAAGGCGTTCAATATTGCATGTAAATTAATGAATTTATTTAAAGGAGAATAAAAATATGAGTTTACTAAAAAAAGAAAAAAATAAAGAAATTGATCTTACCAAATTAAGAGGTCACATAGAATTCGAAACAATTAAGCATGTAAATAAAGCAGGATGTGAATATTATTGCATAAAAGCAAATTTTGAAGATGGTACATCTGTATTAATAGATATGCAATTAATACAATTGTTAAACATACGAATGCATAAAGCAATACAAAAGAGTTTAGGAAAAAAAGATAATGGAATGTCATTGATAGATGATTTAACAGAATTAGTGTCAGGAAGTGTAATAAGAGATGCTATCCTAGATTCAATATATAAATAGGAGGATTTAAAATGCCAGGTGCAGCACTACTAATGGAAATGGGAACAGGAAAAACATTGACCTCAATTGCTGTTGCTGGTAGAGGCTATCTAAACGGAAAAATTAAAAAATTACTAGTTGTGTGTCCAAGTTCAGTAATGAGCGTATGGAAAAAGGAACTAGAGAATTTTGCAAATTTTGATTTTACAGCAGCAGTATTAGAAGGAACAATGTTAAAAAGAAAACAAAAACTTAATGAATTAGTAACAGGCATAGGATTAAAAGTAGCCATAATTAATTACGAAGCATCATGGAGAATGCTAGAAGAACTAAAAAAATGGCAACCAGATATGATAATAGCAGATGAATCACAGAGAATCAAAACACCATCGGCAACACAAAGTAAGGGAATGCATAAATTAGGAGATATAACCAAATACAAAATGATACTGTCAGGAACACCAGTACAAAATAGCCCATTAGATGTATATTCGCAATACAGATTTTTAGATAAAACCATATTTGGTACAAGTTACTATGCTTTTAGAACTAGATATGCTCGTATGGGTGGATATCAAGGATATCAAGTAGTAGGTTATATTAACCAAGATGAATTGATAAAAAAGGCTCATTCTATTGCATATAGAGTAACAAAAGCAGAAGCATTGGATTTACCAGAAGAAATATGTACTATGAGATATTGTGAATTAGAGCCAAAAGCAAGAAAAGTATACGATGGTATAAAGAAGCAAAATTATATGGAACTAGAATCAGGAGAGATTACTACAACGAATGTATTAACAAGATTATTGAGAATGAGCCAAATCACAGGAGGTTTTGTAAACAACGATGATGGAAAAAGCGAGTTCATAAGTGATTCAAAATTAAAAGCACTAGAAGAAATAATAGATGATGTAGTAATAAGCGGCAAGAAAAAGCTTGTTATATTTGCAAGATTTATAAAGGAAATTGAGGCCATAAGAAAATTACTAGAAGATAAAAAAATACAATATTCTTGGATAGCTGGAGAAGTTAAAATGGAAGATCGTGGACAAATGGTAAAGCAGTTCCAAGAAAATGATGAAATAAAAGTATTTGTAGCACAAATTCAAACAGCAGGATTAGGAATAACATTAACTGCAGCAGATACATCTGTATTTTATAGTTTAGATTTTAATTACGCAAATTATAGCCAAGCTCTAGCCAGACTACATAGAATTGGACAAAAGAATAATGTCACACATATACACCTTATTGCTAAAGACACTATAGATGAAAAAATTATATCAGCATTAGGAAGAAAAGAAGATATAGCAAAAACGGTAGTGGACAATTGGAGAAAATATTTTGTATAGGAGGATTTAAAAATGAAAGAATTTCAAGTAGGAAATATTGTAAAAACTAAAAAAGGGGATAAATGCATAATCGTAGATATAGAAGGAAAGGAAGCGTTTGTTTTTAATTTAAGCAAAATGGAGCCACAGACAATAAATATTAGTAACATTAAAGAAAAAGTGGGAGATTCAAATAGTACCACGATAATAGTAAATGGAAAAAAGGTAGTTAGGAAAAAAGATGAAGATGAGCCTACTGAAAGTGCAAATGAAGCAATAGAAATAGAAAAAGAAGAAAATACAGAAAATGAAAAAACAAATGAAGAAAATAAGCAACCAACAGAAGCACTAGGAGAATTAGTAAAATTATTTGGTAAGGCAGCAATTGAGTTAGGAAATATATTTACTAATTTAGTGGAGGATATTAGCGATGATCCTAAAGAATAATGAAAATAGTAATAAAAATGGAATAGAAATGTACAAGTCAATGGCAAATGCACTTTCAGATACAATGAATGTAATTTCATTTGAAAGAAACTATATAAGAAAAACATTAAGTGGAGAAATGGACTACCTTATGCAGTTAAAAGACAATGACCTAGCACAAAGAGAAATAAAGTTATTCAACGAAATTATAAGTAGAATGATTAAAGATGATAGGAAGGGAGATGAAATATATAATGAGCAATGCGTTAAACAAGAATGCCGAGAAATTGACCAAACTAAAGGACAAGAAAACAAAAATAGAGGATGAACTAAAAATTGTAAAAAAACAAATAGATGAGCAAGAAAAAATCTTGGTGGATTTAATGGTAGATGAAGAATTACAAAATTTCAAATGCACAAATGGAATAACATATTCATTAAAAACCACAGTAATTCCAAATGTCCTAGCAGAAAACAAACCAGCGTTAGTACAAGCCTTAAAAGACAATGGATACGAAACATTAGTAAAAGAAGAAGTAAATGCTCAAACATTTAAAAGTTTTGTTAAAGAACAAGGCTGGGAAGTAAATGAGGAATTGCCAGTATATTTACAAGGAATAGTAACTTTATATGAAAAAACTTCAATAGGAACTAGGAGGTCGTAAAAATGATAGAAATCATATTTATAATATGTATGACATTATTAGCATTGAGATGTATTAGCAGTATGGATAAGCAAAAAGATTTAGAAATATTAAGATTAAGAAAAGAATTAAAAAGAATGGGAGGAAATAATAATTATGAGCAAAGAATTAACAACAACCAACAAACAGGAAACCAATTTCATAATGGCAATAGGAAATAAAGAAATACCAATTGATGAATTAGATGGATTTCAATTATCTTTTGATAAGATAAAAATACCTGCAGGAGGAACAACAGCATTTGAAGTACCAGGAGATGATCCAGAAAATCCAGATATAGAAAAAGAGTTAAAAGTCATTATTATTGACCAGTATCCTGTAAATGCATATTATAAGGAGGCTTATGATGGAACAGAAACTGCACCAGACTGCTTTTCAAATGATGGACATACTGGAATTAATAACGATGGAGAAATAATAAGCTGTGATTCATGTCCGAATAATAAATACGGATCTGGAACTGATGGAATAGGAAAAGCTTGCAAAAATATGAGAAGACTTTACATATTGAGAAGTGGAGATGCATTTCCTATGTTACTAACTCTACCAGCAACTAGTATTGTACCATTTGGTAAATATTTAAGAAGAATAGTAGCCAAAGGATTAAGACCATGTGATGTAATAACAAAAATAGCATTAAAGAAAGCCGAAAGTAAGGGTGGAATTACATATGCACAGGCAACATTTGTATTAGAAGAAATACTAGCACCAGAAATAAAAGAAAAGGTAAGAGAATATGCAGCTAATATGAAAAAGACTACTAGAATAGCCAATATAGATGAATACAATAGCGAAAACGCAGATGATGTGGAGGATAAAGATCTACCTTTCTAAATTAGAACATAAGGGAGGTAACTGGAATGTCAGAGATAGATATAGATGCAAAACTTGACTATAAAACAGAATACAGCAAATACTTGAAAAATATAAAAGTAAAGGGCGATTCAATACAAGCTAATTGCCCTTTTCACAAAAATGGAAATGAAAAAAAACCAAGTTTCTCTGTAGATTTAAAGACAGGAAAATATAAATGTTTTGCTTGTGGAGAAGAAGGTAATTATATAAAGTTTTTATCACAGATAAAAAACATTGGAACAAAAGATGCAGCAAAAGAAATATATAAAGAGTTAGGAGTGGATAATGTAGTTCCAATAATAGATTATACAATTAGCACATATTCACACGAAAAAAAATTACCAGAAGAATGGCTAAAAGAAGAATGGGGTTTGAAAAACTTAAAACATTATATAGGGATACCATACTATAACAAAGAAAGAAAGCTAATAGGAACTAGAAAAAGAGGTGCAAATAAAGATTTCAAATGGAATCAAAATTCAAAGCTTTGGCTATATGGAATACAAAATATCGAAAAAATAATTCAGCAAGAATATGTAGTGTTGGTAGAAGGAGAAAGTGATACTCATACCCTTTCTTATTATGGAATTCCAGTTTTAGGTGTTCCAGGTGCGAGCACTTTTAATTCCACATGGGTAGAGGACCTAAAAGCAGTAAAACAAATATATATACACCACGAAAATGATGAAGGTGGAGATACTTTTGTAAAGACAGTATGCAAAGGATTATTGACAGCAAAATATCAGGGAGAAGTATATGAAATAGAATGTTCATCTGCAGGAGTTAAAGATCCATCTGAATTACATCTAAGAAGGAATAATGAATTTAGAGAAATATGGGAAAACATAATAAATAGTAAGAAAAAGTTAGAATTAGAGCAAATTGTAAATAAACCAGAAATTACAATTCCAGGAGCGCCTATTCAATTAAAAATACCAGTAGGCTGGGTAGTAAATGAATTAGGAGTCTATGCACATAGTGATAAAATGGGTGGAAATGTATTAATATGTTCTACACCTATACTGATAAATAGTAGAATAAAAAGCTTGGAAAGTAATGAAGAAAAAATAGAAATAACTTACTATATCGATAAAAAATGGCATTTTGCTATTTATCCTAGAAGTACAATCTTTCAATCAAGGAACATACCAATTCTAACAGATATACGGAATAGCAATAACAAGTGAAAATGCAAAAAAAATGGTAACATACCTAGATTCACTATTTGCAGAAAACAAAGATATATTTTCAATAAAAAGGACAGTAACACAATTAGGATGGCATGGAAATAAATTCTTACCATGTGTGCCAGGCGATATAATATTAGATGTGGATAGAAATGGACAGAAGTGGATAGATGCTTATGAAGAAAGTGGAAAGCTAGAAGAATGGATAGAAAATATAAGACCATATAGATATAACAATATATTTAGAGGAATGATGGGAGCATCATTTGGAGCAACATTATTGAAAGATTTAAGTCATAGAACAGTATTCTTTCATTTATGGGGAGATTCTAGAGTAGGAAAAACAGCACTAATGAAAGCAGCACTTTCTGTTTGGGGAAATCCAGAAGCACTTATGGTGTCATTTAATGCTACAAAAGTAGGATTAGAAAGAAGGGCATCATTATTTAATGATTTACCACTTGGAATTGATGAAAAACAAGTAGCAGGAGATAATCAAACATTTATAGATAATATAGTTTATATGCTTGGAACTGGAAGTGGAAAATTAAGAGGTAGCAAGACTGGAGGTACACAGGCAATATCTAATTGGCGTAGTTTTATATTAACAACAGGAGAAGAACCAATCAGCACAATGACATCACAAACAGGTATTATAACTAGAGTATTAGAAATAACAGGGAAACCTTTTTATTCAACTGAAGAAGCGGCCAAAATGCATGAAATAAGTGAATCATATTATGGAACTGCTGGAAAAAAATTTGTAGAAGAATTGATCCACAGATATCCTAAACGAAATGAACTAAAAGAAAAATATAAAGACATAGTATCAAAATTAAAGAATGATACAGAGAATAAAATAAGTACACATATAACATCCATTGCAGTAATAATACTAGCAGATATGTTAGAAAGTGAAATATTATTTAATGAAAAAGACTGCGAGCAAAGAAGTTATGAAATGGGATTAGATTTACTAAATAATCTAACTACAATAACAGAAAGTGACATCATAGAAAAAGCATACGATTATATTCATAGCTGGGTAATAAGTAACAAGAATCAATTTGAAATAACAGATGTAAGAGGAATATCTACACATGCAGCTTATGGATATGAAAGATATGGAATCATTGACAAAGGAAAATACTATATATTACCACATATTTTGCAAGGAATATTAGAAAAGCAAAAAATGAGTTATAGAAAAATACTAAAAGGATTAGCAGATAGAGATTACATTGATAAAGATAATCAAGGAAGAAATCTTGTAACTAAAAGGTGGGATGGACAAACTCAACGATTCATAGCATTTAAAACAGATATGAGGGAATGTCCATTTGAATAAAAAATTGTGTGATGTGTAACGCTTCGTGTAACAGATGTGTGACAGCAAAAAACAACGGACAGTAATAACACATAAAATGTAACACAAATCACACATAAAATGTAATTTTATATATAGACAAAAAAAATAAAAAAAGTAGCAATTCATTTTTTTAATCTATATAGTATTTCAAAAAAAAATGTGTGATGTGTTACAAAATTTCAAACTTATTGAAAAATAAATAAAAAATCCGTCACACAAAGTTACACCTGTCACACATAAGGAGGTGTAACAAAATAGAAGAAGAATTGCGTAAATTATTGAAACAAAAGCAAAAAGCAGAAACATTACCAGAAGCACAATTTGAAAGATGGAAACCAGAATACAATAAAATTGTGGATAAAATAATTAAAATAGAAAAAGAATTAAAAATTCCATATGATGAAAAAAAAGAAGATGAACTAATAGAATATATGACACTATTTGCACCAGGAAATTTGGAAAGACACGAAATTGATTATCTAAATAAGAATCCAGAATTAGACAAAAGGTATGGAATGCAATTTTATGAAATAGAAAGAGTCTACAATGAAAAACAAAGTATAACCGAACTCGAAAAAGAAATAAAAAAATTGGTCGAGATTTGGAAGGAGATTATTGAGAAAGCAAAAGGGTAAATAAGTATAAAGGAATGAGAATATATGAAACTTTTAAGCTTGTTTACTCGGAATTCGGTGCATTTGAAAAAGCACTAGAAGAATTAGAAATCAAATATGAGTTAATTGGATTTAGTGAAATTGATAAGTACGCAGCAAATAGTTATTGTGCAATACATAATGTAGATCCAGAATTAAATTTTGGAGATATTAGAGAATTAACATTTCAAAATATTGAGGGAAAAGTAGACATGATGACTTGGGGCTTTCCTTGTCAGGATATCTCGGTAGCAGGAAAAATGGCAGGAATAAAAGAAGGAACAAGAAGCGGTTTGTATTATGAAGGTATGAGAATCCTAAATCAAGTAAAACCAAAATACTCAATAATTGAAAATGTTAAAAATTTGACTAGTAAAAAATTTAAGGAATCATTTGAACAAATACTAAAAGATTTGGAAGATGCAGGATACAACAATTATTGGCAAATTCTTAATGCTAAAAATTATGGAGTACCACAGAATAGAGAAAGAGTTTTCATAGTAAGCATTAGAAAAGATATAGATAAAGGAACATTTGAGTTTCCAGCTCCATTTGATAATGGAATAAGGTTAAAGGACATATTAGAAAACGAAGTGGATGAAAAATATTTCCTATCAGAAAAAATGATACAAGGATTTATTGCACATAATCAAAATTGTGAAGAAAATACATCTGCTATAAGAGTTGGAGAAGTAACAAAAAATAGTCAGGCAGGTCAAGTATATTCGACAGAAGGAATAAGTCCTACAATAGTTGCAGGAACACATGGATATGCAAATGGAAATATAATAGAAGCAGGAAATCTACACAATAAAGGATGGTACAATTCATCAAATATTGTGTACTCAAAAAAAGGAATAGCTCCAACATTAACTGCAATGCAAGGTGGAAATATAAAACCAAAGGTAATGGTAGAAAGAGTTGGTGGAATATTTGATAATAATGGAAAAAAGCATCAAGCAGGAAGTATATACAATAAAGAAGGAATTGCTCCTCCATTAGATACAATGCAAGGTGGATATCGACAACCGATGATAAATGTAATAAATGGAACTAAAAAAGGATATGATACAGCAATGCCTGGAGATAGTATAAATATGACATTTCCTAGATCTAAAACAAAAAGAGGTAGAGTTGGTCATGGAGTAGCTCAAACATTAGATACAAGTTGTAGCCAAGCAACTATAACAAACTATAGAATCAGAAAATTAACGCCAAAAGAATGTTGGAAGCTGATGCGGTTTTTCTGATGAAGATTTCGAGAAAGCAAAAGCAACAGGAAATTCAGATACTCAATTGTATAAACAAGCAGGTAATTCGATAGTTGTTAATGTATTAAAAGAAATATTCAAAAATCTACTAAAGGAGGCATAATAAGTGCTAGAGAATACACTACAGAGAAAAATACAATCATATTTAAAATCAAATCTTCCAAATTCTGTAGTCTGGAAAAATCATGGAAACCAATATTCAGTAATAGGACTACCAGATATAATGTGTGTTTATAAAGGAAAGTTAGTATGTATTGAGGTAAAGATACCAGGAAATAAACCAACTAAACTGCAGGAAATTACATTGAAAAAGTTATCGGAGGCAGGTGCAATTACAGGAGTAGCATATAGTATAGATGATGTAGAAAAACTATTAATTACAAATAATTTATTAAGTGGAGGTTAAATATGAGGATAAATAAAAAAATATATAATTATATTGATTATGAGTTAAGTAACTATAAATTATATGAGAAAAAAATTAAAGAAATAAGAGAAGATATTATAGATTCGAGTCCTCCACCTGCAGATGGACAACCAAAAGGAAACAAATTGTCAGATCCAACTGCAGATAAAGTTATGAAATTAACAACTCCACTTGCAATCAGTAGAATGGAATATAATAAGGAATGCATTGATAAAGCATTGAAACGATTAGATGAGGATCATAAAAAATTTTTTGAAAAAAATTATAAAGAAACTAATGGAAATAATAAAATAAAAGTATGCAATGAAATGCCTATAGGAGAAAGAACATACTATAGAATGAAAAGAAAAATCATAGAATATGTTGCTCGAGAAATGGGGATGATATAAAAAAAGAAGGCTAACTTGCCTTCAAAATTTATTCATTTTTGTTATTCTCTTGTAAACAATATATTACAGAACATATTGCAAGAATTAAAAAATTACAAATAAGAAATACAAAACTTGCAGTATTCTGTTGTTCTGGTGGAAATGACATAATAAAGTCTAAATACATTGTAGAATACATACTAATTCACTCCTTTATAAAATTTTACTAAATAAAGTATAACATATAATTTTATAAAAAACAATAGTAGAACGAATATTACAAGTGCGTTCAGTAAACATTATATTGTAAGTAAAAATAAAATATAATTATATGTGTAAAATATGTGAAAAAGGAGTGATGAAGAATGAATATGTTGGATACTTTACAATTAAGAGAAGAATTGAGCCAAAGAACTTTAGATATAGAAGCGGATTCATATGAAAAGCTAATGGACCTTTCAACAAATCACTTCGATGCATCTGCTAGTAAAATAATAAATTATTGTATCTATGATTTAGCAGAAAAAGAGCAGGTAACAATGTGTGAGATGAAAGACCTAGAAAAGCATTCTGTTATAATTAGAAAGTCAGCAATGGAATGTTTGAATAAAATGAAAAAGAAATATAACATACCAATATATGTTCTAATAAATATTGCAATTAGAGAAGGTATCGAAAAATTAGAAAGAAAAATAATGGAGTAATATAAAACTCCATTATTTTTTTGAATTTACTTTAATGAAAGCATTTTGAATATTTCGATATACCTTATTGAAAAGTACAGAAATTTGTTGTTCCTCATATAGAGAATCATTATACCTCTGACTATCTATAAATGGAACACCAGAAAACTTAACATGAGATGAAGGATGATATTTATCCAATAATAATATATGATGTTTATTAAAGCCACACTTTACACTATAATGAGAAGTGGCAAAAGTATATTTGAATTCAATATCTCCATAATCATTTTCACATCGTACAGCAGAAACATATTGCCCAAGACCTTTGCAAATATCTTCAATTAATGCAAACATTTCTGTAGCATTATCTGGAACATAAAAGTGTACGCATCCGATTTGTTTTAATTCTTTCATAAGAGCCTCCTAGTCTAAAAACTTTTTTGCATCTTCGTAGCATTTTTGAGCCATAAGATTTTCAAGTAGAGATTTATCAAGCAACATTCTTTCTCTTATAGTTTTTGGAAGTTTTAATCTCCTAAATGCACAATAGATATAATTTTCCTTTTTCCCAAACTCTTTGTCAAAACTACCAGCATGCCTATCTTCTGTGATACATCTTTTCCAAATATTAAAAATTTCATCATTTGTCAAAGGAACATCTTCAGGAAGAACGGAAGTGTTTTTATTAAGATACTCTATAATATCTCTACCAGTAGTCTCAAAATATTCCTTACCACAAAAATAGATGGTATTTTTGGTATTATAAATGCTACCTAAAAATTTGTCTTTCCTAAAAACATTTGCGTACATCCCATTAGGACTTAACTTAAGTGATAATCCAATTTTTTCAAATAACTGAAATTCCTTATCTGTAATCATAGATAAAGCCTCCTTTCTCAATGTTTTGTGTATTGTACCTTATAAATAGCTTTATATCAAGTGATTTGAAATTTTAGTTCCATTATAAAAAGAAATGTGATATAATGCTAAAAAAGGAGGATAAAATGAACAAAAACATTAAAAAAGAATTAGAATTCATCTTTGACTTATGGAATAGAAATATGAGTACATTTGATTCAATAGATGATACATATGAATTCTACCAAAATACAGATCCAGAAACAGAGGGATATGGATTCAAATTCATAGGAAAAAAAGATAAATTTCAACCAATAATATCGATACACTTATTTAGAGAAGGCGGACCTAAAGGATCAATAAGTATATTTGTAAATAATAGAAATGGCAATGACATTATAATGGGAAATACAATAGCTATATATTCTATGAAATATGAATACAAAGAAAATTTAACAGAAAAAGAATTAAAAAAGTTAGATGATAGGTATAAAGAAATGGTAAAATACGCAATAGAAAAATGGTCAAAATATGATAAAAGCAATATAATAGGCTATATAGAAAACGAAGAAAGAAAAGAGTTCTAAAGGAAGATAAAGATGAAAGATATAAAAATATTTGATGTAGTAAAATTAAAAAATGATAAATTAGCAACTATACTAAATATAAGTGGTAATAAATGTTTAGTAGATATTGAGGAAGAAGAAAAAAGACACCAAATAATAAATAAAAAAGATATAAAAGATGTAATTTTTAAAAAATAATTAAACAAATAGTAATTTGTTGAATGGAGGTAATATAATGAAAAAAGGAAGAATTATTATAATTACTGGTTCGCCAGGAA
>CANQTZ010000031.1 GCA_947626865.1 uncultured Clostridia bacterium | reverse complement strand
ATAAAATGAAACCATATATAGGAGATGTAACTTATAATATGCGATACAAACAATTTTCAAAAATTCTTTCACAAAAAATACAACAAGCAAAAGGTTGTAAAGGTTATAAAGAATTTGTAGAAGATGTAGCATTGCTAAGAAAAACTAGAGTAAATTGTGGGAAACCATCAATACTTGCTGATTACTGGATGCGAAGAATATGCAATATGAGTAAATCTAAAATTACAAAGTATGTTAATAATTATAAAAAAGGAATGTTAGATCCATATCAATATGAACCAAAAGAAAGAAATATTGCAAATGAAAATGGTTTTATGAGTGAAGATGAGGATGATTTTATTGGGGGAATATAAGAAACAAATAATGTAAGGAGTGCCTAAATGGCATAATATTAAATAAAATGTACAAAAAATAATTGTATGAAGAATAAAAAATAAAAATCCGTAAAAAAGGCTACACAAAAATAAAAAAATATGTTATTATATAAAAGTACAAATTATATTTGTACAACTATAAATTGTTTAATAAAAATTTTAAAAAATTCTGGCACAATTTTGGCACAATCCAAAAAAATGCGAACCCGCAAACCCAGTAATATCAACAAAACAAATTTTAGGTAAAAATATTGTATAAAAAGCCAGAAAGTAGCTTAAATACTAGAAAAAATAAAGGAGGAATTAATCATGTCAGGACACTCAAAATGGCATAACATACAAGCAAAGAAAGGAAAAGCAGATGCAGAGAGAGGAAAAATATTTACAAAACTAGGAAGAGAACTTGTAATTGCAGTAAAAGAAGGAGGACCAGACCCAGCAGGAAATTCCAAACTAAAAAATGTTATTGCAAAATGTAAGGCAGCAAACATGCCAAATGACACAATTAACAACAGCATAAAAAAAGCATCAACAAGTAACGAAAATTATGAAGAAATTGTTTATGAAGGATATGGACCAAATGGAGTAGCAGTAATTGTACAAGCAGCAACAGACAATAAAAATAGAACAGCTGCAGATGTAAGGCATGCATTTGATAAATCGGGTGGAAACTTAGGAACAAGTGGATGTGTATCTTATATGTTCAATAAAAAAGGAGTAATTGTTATAGAAAAAGAAACAGTTTCTATGGAAGAAGACGAACTTATGATGTATGCATTAGAAGCTGGAGCAGAAGATTTTGAAGCAACAGAAGAAATATATGAAATAGTAACAGATCCAGCAGATTTTTCAAATGTTCGTGAAAAACTAGAAGAAAAAGGAATTAAATTCTTAGAAGCGGAAGTACAAATGGTTCCAACTACAACAGTTGCCTTAGACGAAAAAGGAGCAGAAAAAATGGAAAGACTAATAGAAAGATTGGAAGATTTGGATGATGTGTCTAATATCTATCATAATTGGGAAGAATAAGATAGAGAAGGGGAGATAATATGAAGCCAAAGAAAAGTAAAAAAATATTAGTCATAATAATAATTGCAGTAATTTTGGTAATAGCCTTAGTAGGAGTAGCATATTGCTATTTTGCAACAGACATTTTTAAAAGCAACAAAGAACTATTTTTCAAGTATATGGGGCAAGTTTTAAATGAAGAAAATGGAATGATAGAACAACCATTAAAACAATATTTTGAAAAACAAAAAAATACACCATACACAACACAAGGAACTATAACTGCTACTGTAACAAAAGATGGGCAACAAGTACAAGATTATAAAACTTTAAATGACTTTAATATAAGTTTTTCAGGTCAGGTAGATACCACAAATGACCAGTGTATGCAAGAAATTCATTTAAACTATTCAGAAAATGTTAATTTTCCGCTCACATATAAAAAAATAAAAGATAAAATAGGAATTCAGACAGAATATGTAGGAAGCAAATATGTAACAGTAGAAGAAGAAAAACTTGGAGATAGTTCAGTAGAGATGTTAGAAGGTGCAGCAGATAGTATAGAACAAGCAGAATCTCTAAAGCAAATACCATTTACGCAAGAGGAATTAAGGTCACTACAAGAAAAATATCTTAATGTAATAAATACCAAATTACAATCAGAACAATTTTCAAAAATAGATGAAAATAATAGAAAAGGATATAAAATGACCTTAACAGGTGAACAATTAAAAGATGTGTTGGTAGAATTATTAGAAACGCTAAAACAAGACCAAGAAACAATTGATAAATTAAATGAATATATAAAAGCACAAAAAAATTCGGCCAAAATCACTAATAGTATGATTGAAGATGCACAAGAAGATTTACAAAATAATTCTGAAATGCAAGAAAAAAATTATGAAATTTGTGTTTATCAGCAAAAAGGCGAATTAGTAGAAATATTATTAAAAATAGATGAAACGACTATACAAATACAAAAAAACAAAGAAGGTAATTCGCTTGAATATATACTTTTAATTAGTTCATCAGGTGATGAAGCATCAAAAATTTCATTAAAAGCAAAATATGAGGACTTAGCTAGCTTGCAGTCAATCAAAGAATCATATCAAATAGATTTAGAAACAGAGTCAGATGAATTTTCACAAGTTAGCTATCAATACAACAATGAAATAAACTTTACACAAAACACTTCTATAGAAGAATTTACAGACGAAAATAGTTTATTATTAACAGATTATTCACAAGAGCAACAAGAGACATTTATGCAAGCAGTGCAAGAAAGACTTCAATCTGTAAATAAACAACAAATGGAAGAAATAGGAGCATCAGAAAGTGAAAATCCATTATCAGCTATGGTAATGCCAATTTTGTCTATATCTATGTATTCATCAACACAAAATGCGATGATGGGTAGTCAAAACGAAATGTCAGAAGTGGCAGTAAATACATTTAACCAAAAATTCGAAATGTATCAAAGTACAAATCTAAAAGGAGTAACAGTAAAAGGATTGCTTTCAACTATAGCTAGAAACAATGGCTTAGAAGAACCAGAAGATACAGAAGCAGAAGATGAAGAGGCAAGTAATGAATACTTAATAAAAGAAATTCATTTTGATGGAGAAGAATATGAAGTTACTGAACAAACCATTACACTATTAAAAAGTAGTGTAGAATTAGAAAGTGAATATCGTGTAGAATTTGAAAAAGATGAAGATACAGGAGTTATTTATCGAGCAGTTATTAATAAAAAATAAAGTTCTATTATCAAAAAAAGAGCATATATTATTTATAATATATGTTCTTTTTTTGGAGGGAAAAATGAAAAATATAGAAGACATTTTAAGATACTTTCCAAATAGTATTTATACATTATTAAAAAACACCTTATCACAAGACGCGAAATTGCAACAAGACCTGCAAGAAATTAGAATCAGAGTAGGAAGAATGATTTTATTAAAAACTTGGCAGGCAGATATTGTTATAGAATATATAATATCATCAAATGAAATTTTGCAAATATTAGAAAAACTATGTGAAAACTCAATCTATGCTTATAAAAACCAAATATGTGAGGGCTTTTTAACCATAAAAGGTGGACATAGAGTAGGAATAACAGGAACAGCGGTTATGGAAAATGATAATGTAATAAACTTAAAATATGTAACAAGTTTGAATTTTAGAATAGCAAGAGAAGTCTTACATTGCAGTGATAGACTTTTAGAAGAAATGATAGATACACAAAACAATACAATATATAATACCTTACTTGTTTCGCCACCAGGAAAAGGAAAAACCACTATGCTACGAGATATTATAAGAAATATTAGTAATGGGGTATCTAAATTCAATTTTAAAGGTATGACTTGTGGAGTAGTAGATGAAAGAGGAGAAATCTCTGCAATGTATAGAGGAGTACCACAAAACGACATAGGAATGAGAACAGATGTGATAGAAAATGTTAGTAAGGCAAAGGGAATGAAAATGTTAATTCGCTCTATGGCACCAGAAGTTATTGCATGTGACGAAATTGGTTCTATTCAAGATGTACAAGCTATTCGGAGAAGCGATGAATGCAGGAATAAAAGGTGTTTTTACATTACATGGCAAAACATTAGAAGATGTAAAAAATAATAGAGCTATTTATCAATTAGTGGAAAATAAGCAAATAGAAAAAATAATTTTTTTATAATATTAGTTCTAAAATACAAAAAGATGAATATAATATACAAAATCAATAGGACAAGAAAGGACTGTTAAAGCATGCTATTTATCAAATACTTTTTACTATTTTGGGTTTTATTAGGATGTACTTTAGTAGGAAAAAATCTATCTAAAAAATTTGTTATGAGAGTAAAAGAACTAGAAGAAATGAAAAATGCATTGAACATATTTCAAACAAAAATTCAATTCACATTTGAGCCAATTCCACAGATATTTGAAGAAATAGCAGAAAATAGTCAAAAAAATGTAGGGCAAATATTTAAGGTAGCAAAAGAAAAAATGCAAAAAGATACAGCAAGCATTGCATGGGAAAAAGCAATTGAAGAAAGTGACAGTAATTTAAATCAAGAAGATAAATATGTATTAAAGACACTTTCCAAATTATTAGGGCAAACAGATGTAGAAGGTCAAATAAGTCAAATTGAAATAACACAAAAATTTCTTGAAGAACAGTTAAAAGAAGCTATAGAACAAAAACAAAAAAATGAAAAACTTTATAGTAAATTAGGTACTACAATAGGATTAGCTATTGTTATTATATTGTGTTAATTACCAAGTACTAAAATGGTGTTTTTTAAGGAAGGGAATGATTTTAAAAATGGATATTAACTTATTATTTAAAATCGCAGCAATTGGAATATTAGTTGCTGTTTTACATCAAGTTTTAGTGAGAGCTGGAAGAGAAGACCAAGCAATGATGACAACACTTGCGGGACTAGTAATTGTTTTAACAATGGTAATCAAAGAAATAAGTACATTATTTAGCACAGTAAGAACCATGTTTAATTTGTAAATTTGTGCATTAGAAAGGAAAAAATTAAAAATGGAAATTATAAAAATAATTGGAATAGCACTTGTTTCACTTGTTATTATAATTATGTTAAAACAATACAAGCCAGAATTTGCAATTTATATTAGTATACTTACAGGAATTTTAATATTGTTATTTGTAGCAGATAAATTAACAGGGATTATTTCATTATTAAATTCCATAGCAAGCAAAGCAAACATAAATGGTACATTTTTAGCAATACTAATAAAAATAACAGGGATAGCTTTTTTGTCAGAATTTGCAGTTAGTATTTGTAAAGATTCTGGTGAAGGTGCAATAGCAAGTAAAATCGAAATGGGAAGCAAAATCATAATAATAGCTATGTCAATACCAATTATTTCTAGTTTATTAGAAGTCATTATAAAAATATTACCAAACTAGAGGAGGAAAAATGCAAAAAAAAATCTTTGTCATTTTTATTGTATTAATATTTATGCTAATCACACAAGTATATGCGAGCAATGAAGAAACCATAGAAGAACAGCAAGAAGAATTTGGAATACAAAGTTTTTTAAAAGAAGCAAAAAAATATACTGGTGAATTTTTTGAGGACATGGACATAACAGAAATATTGAATAATGCCATAAGTGGAGAAGTAGATAATTCAACATTTTTTAAAAGACTAATCAATTTGCTTGGACAAGAAGTAGTAAATAGCCTCAAAGTAGTTGGAAGTATTTTAGTAATTTTAGTAATCCATAGTGTTCTAAAATCAATTAGTGAAAGCCTTGAAAATGATAATATATCGAAACTGATTTACTATACGCAGTATATTCTTATTATTACAATTATTATGTCGAATTTTTCAGACATTGTAAAAATGGTACAAGATACAAGCATTAATTTAGTAGCTTTTATGAATTTATTAGTTCCTCTGCTAATTACTCTAATGCTAGCAACAGGAAGTATAGTAACAAGTGGAATAATTGAACCAATTATTTTATTTATGATTAATTTTATGGGAAATATAATACAAAATTTGATAATTCCGTTTATATTAATCTATACAAGCATAGTTATCATCTCAAAAATATCAGATCAGGTAAAAATAGATAAATTATCGACATTTTTAAAATCAGGAATTGTAACTTTTTTAGGTGTAATGCTTACTATATTTGTAGGAGTAGTTTCTTTAGAGGGGACCTTGTCTAGCAGTGTAGATGGAATTACAGCAAAAACAACAAAAGCAGTAGTTAGCTCAGCAATTCCTGTAGTAGGGAAAATACTAGGTGATGCTGTAGATACAGTGCTTGGATGTAGTATTATTTTAAAAAATGCAATAGGATTTGTAGGGGTTATTATTATTGTTGGAATATGTGTAATGCCAATTTTAAAGTTAACAGTGCTGACAATGGTTTATAAATTATTAGCAGGGATTACACAGCCAATAGCAGATAAAAAAATTACAAGTTTACTAGAGCAAATAGGAGATGTTTTTAAAATTTTTTTAGCTATATTAACAGCTATGTCATTTATGTTAATTATTGGCGTAACATTAGTTTTAAAAATATCTAATAGTGGAATGATGTATCGATAAAGGGGATATGTTAATGATTGAATTTATGAGTTCGTGGGCAAAAGGGTTAGGGCTTGCAATTGTAATAGTGTCTATTTTAGAGATGTTGCTTCCAAATAATAAAACAAAAAAATATATTAGAATGGTAATGGGAGTATATGTGTTGTTCACAATTATTTCTCCATTTATTCAGAACAAAGATGTTTTTGATGTAAATAAAATAGATTTGGAAAATATTACATCACAAGAGACAAGCAGTAGTGTTAATCAAACTTCAATGGATGAAAGAATAGAAGAACTTTATATGCAAGAGTTAGAAAAGGATATTACGGAAAAAATAGAAGAAAAAGGCTATAAAGTAAATAAGTGCAAAGTAGATGCCACCATAGGCACAGACGAAGAAGAAACAAAAATTGATAAAATAGAGTTGAAGGTTCAAAAGGCAAATGCAGAAAACACAATAGTTACACAAATTCAAAAAATAAAGCCAATAGATACTTCAACTGAAAATCAAGACCAAACCAAATTAGACAAACAAGATATTCAAAATATCAAAGAATTTTTAATAGAAGAATATGGGGTGAGTGAAAAGTGTTTAAAGATAAATTGAAGCAATTGTTACCACAAAAACAAGATGAAGGTGAAGACGAAAATAAAAAGAAAATTGAAAATATAGTATTTTGTATTGCTATATTAATTATTACAATTTTAGCTATTAATTTAATACTAAATGGGCAAAGAACAGCTAATAGTAAGGAAAAGGAAGAAGATACAACAAAACGACTGGCAAGCCAAGAAACAACAATTGAAACCAGCAATACAGAAAATGGTGAAGATAGCCTAGAAAAAAAATTAGAAACAATACTTTCTAAAATACAAGGAGTAGGGGAAGTAAAGGTATTTATAAATTATTCAGAATCTAGTGAAGTGGTGGCTATGTATAATGAAAATACAAAAACAAGTAACACAGAAGAAAATGACACAGAAGGTGGTATTAGAAAAATTCAAGAAACTGATTCCCAAAAGGATATTATTTACAAAGAAGAAAATGGCGAAAAAGTGCCTATAACTAAAAAAGTAGTTCAGCCTAAGGTAGAAGGTGCCATTATAACAGCTAAGGGAGCTAATAGTGTGGAAATTAAAAACAATATAATTCAAGCTGTAGAAGCGGTAACAGGGCTGGCTACCCATAAAATACAAGTATTTGAAATGAATTGATAAAGAAGGAGAGAAAGAAAAATGAAAATATTTAAAAAAAATCAAATAATTATCTATGTGATTGTATTAATGCTTATGACAGCAGGTTATTTAAATTATACAACTAATAGTCAGGAAAAATCACTAGAAACTAGTATGGAAATAGAAGCAAATGATGATACCAAAGTAGCTGATATTGGAGATGCAACTTTAGTAAATAGTAATGATATGGTATCAGAAAATCAAACTGATAACACATTAGCAACACCAGTAGTAGAAACAAGTAATACTAATTCTAATGATTATTTTGTAAATTCAAAACTAGAAAGAGATACAATGTATTCTCAAATGTTAGAAACATATCAAAAAGTTTTAGACAGTAGTAATTCATTAGAAACACAAAGACAATCTGCAACACAAGAAATACAAAAAATAAACGAAACAAAAAATAGTATAATGATTTGCGAAAATTTAATAAAAACCAAAGGATTTGACAATAGTGTAATATTTGTTAATGGTGATAGCATCAGTATAATTATAGGTGCACAAGAAATACAGCAAGAAGAAGTAGCACAAATACAAAATATAATATCAAGAGAAATGAAAGTGGATATAGGAAATATACATATAGCAACAAAATAAAGGTAGAAAAGGGCAAAAAAAATAAGCCCTTATTTTTATGTGTATTAGGCAATATCCTTAGTCATCTTTCTAATATATTCTCCTATTTCCTCATTGGTCAAATCTAATTCTATGATTAAGTTCCTTAAAACATCTCTTCTTGGTAAATCTTCTTCATTATCAATCCTTATATATTGCCTTAGGCTAATGCCAAGAATTTGTGACATTTTTTCTTGAGTATAATTCTTAGACTTTCTTTTTTCTTTAATCATAAAACCACCTTTATTAATACTTAATTTAATTATTACATAAAATTTAAAAGAATTGTACTGACATTTAATGTCGCGTGTAGAAGTTACCTTTATAGCCAATTAATTTTATATGTCAAAATATAAATATATCATTTATTTGTAACAATTCGGGGGGACCAACAAATTACAGAATTTTTATAAAGAGGGTTAATAATTATCTTTTTTCATAACTTTGTGTGTCGCAACTTCCATAACAAAAAATACTAGTATGTCAGTTGCTCCAATCGCACTCACTACGTTCGTTTGGTCGCTTACGCAGTTATTAAAAAAGATAATTATTAATCTTCTTTGTATTAAATTCTGTTATGTAGTTGGGAGTTACAAATAAATGATATATTCATATTTTGATTATACTTATATAATTGGCTATGAAGGTAACTTTTAGTAACAATAATTTTAGAAATTTTTTTTGAAAAGGTTGTAAATTTTTTTATTATTGGTATAATAATAAAGAGAAATATAGATGTGAGTAAGGGAGGATTTTAAATGTTAAAAAAAGTAGGAATATTAGCTAATGGAGGAGATGTATCTGGCTTTAATGCTGTTATTAGGGCGATTGTTAAAACAGCGGAAAATCATGGAATAGAATGTTATGGAATTGTAGATGGCTACAATGGACTATTAAAAAAGAATTTTGAAATATTAACTACTGCAGCAAACGGAGAAGCAAATGGAATTTTACCAAAAGGAGGTTCAATTATAGGTTCTTCAACAAATGCAAATTTATTTAATTATAAAATTGTAAATGAAGATGGTAGTGTGCAATATCGAGATATGTCAGACCAAGCTATTCAAAATATAAAAGATTTTGGATTTGATTGTATATTTACATTAGGAGGAGATGGAACACAAAAATCAGCAAGAGATTTTGCAACAAAAGGAGTTAATATAATTGGGGTACCTAAAACAATTGATAATGATGTAGCGTGTACGGAAATTACATTTGGATATAATACTGCTGTATCAGTTGCAATGGAAGCTTTAGATAGATTGCATACAACAGGAGCAACACATCATAGAATTATGGTGTTAGAAGTAATGGGAAGATATGCAGGCTGGATTGCTTTAGAATCTGCTATTGCAGGAGGAGCTGATATTGCACTTATTCCAGAAATACCTTATGATATAAAATTAGTAGCAGAAAAAATAGAAAGTAGAAAGAGAATAGGAAAAAACTTTAGTGTAGTAGTGGTAGCAGAAGGTGCTATGCCAAAAGGCGGAACTTTAACTGTTATGAATCAAAGAGATAATGGAAATGGTGTAGATAATACAAAATTAGGAGGAATTGGACAAGTTGTTGCACAACAATTACAAGAAATGACAGGTTTAGAAGCAAGAAATACAACATTAGGTTATATGCAAAGAGGAGGAACTCCAACAGCTTTTGATAGAGTGCTTTCTACAAAATATGGAACAAAAGCAATGGAACTAGCTTTAGAAGGAAAATTTGGGGTATTAACTATCATAAAAAATGGAAAATTAGATTGCATATCTTTAGAAGATGTAGTTGGTAATAATAAACAAATTGGAGCTGTGTCTGGAAACACGCAAGAGAGCAATTTGAGAAAAATAACAATGGATGATGACTTAATAAAAACAGCAAGAAATATAGGAATCAATTTAGGAGACTAAATAATGCAAAAATGAAAGGATAGGTAATATGGATAAAAAGAAAAAAATAATAGTTATATCTGTTATAGTAGTTTTTCTAGTAATAGTAACAATATTAGGAATTGTCTTTAATAATAAAGACCAAGGAGAGTATAGTGCTTCATCTTCTAGAACAGCAAGATTATATGATGAATTAGTTAATAAAAATATGTATAGTTTTAAAACTACTTTAGATGAGGATAATAGTATGTTTTATGCTAAAAAAGACAATGTAGCTTATGTTGATACATTGTATCAAGGAAATGATTCAAAATTTGTAGTAAAAGATGGTAATTCTTATTTATTAAGAGATGTAGACAAAATATATTATACGTATGAAAATAATGATTCTGATGCAAATATGGTACAAGAAGCATTAGAAAATGTAAAAGATTTGAAATATGAAAAAGGAAAAGAAGCAATAGAAGGTAAGACATACAATTATGAAGAATATGATATATCAACTGCCTTTTCATTTAAATATTTTGACGAAGAAACTTCCCAAGATGAAGATGAGGATGATGGAGAGGAAGATACTACACCAGAAGAAAGTATGATAAAAACAAGATTTTATTATAATGGAAATGAATTGGTTTATATAAAAACCATTGCAGGAGATAATGAAGAATTATTAAAAGTAGAAATTCAAGATACAGCAGATGATAAGTTATTTGAAATTCCTTCTGATTATTCTGAAAGATAAAAAATGTTGAAAAAATTTAGTATATGGAACTAGATGAGATAATCTTCTAGTTCCTAATTTTTTTTATAGAATATTTTTTAGTGTGTGAAAGTGAAATGTTACAAAAGTGTTACAATTCTATTACGAAATTATTAAAAATGATAAAATGACATACAAAAGTATTGTGAAGTTAAACGTCATATGCTATAATTTGAATAGAAGTTATGAATAATTAAGAAACAAAGGAGGAATTAAAGTGCTAAATAAAAAAGAAAAGGGTATAACTTTGATTGCACTTGTAATCACTATAATTGTCTTGCTAATACTAGCGGGAGTGAGTATTGCGACATTGACAGGGGAGAATGGAATACTGACGAAAGCTAATGAGGCAAAAAATAAAACACAGGTAGAAGATGTAAAAGAACAAGCGAGATTAGACATATTAGCCGAGCAAATGGAAAATGATGGTGGAGATTTATCAGAAGAAACGTTAGGATCAATACTAGGAAAATATTTTGAGGGATTTCCAATGGAGGAAGGCAAGCTAGAAGAAGGACTAAATAATGGACTTAAATTAAAAAGCAAACCAGAATATGGAGGACAGGAAGTAGATATAGGAGAAATATATGATGGTGATTTAGTCAAAGGACCATTAACAGCAGATGATGTAGATAAATTAATAAAAAATAACAAAAAAGTACAATATGTAACAAATTATGGGATAGACATAGATGGAATTGATGATAAAGACGATTGAGAAATATTCTATGTAGAGGATTACGGCGGAGAAGTTGGAGAAGATGGTTTGAAACTAGAAAAGCAACCAACAACGATAGGAAAAAGAATATTTTTAATAGCATCAGATTACGTGCATGCAGATACACAAGAATTGAAAGATGCAGTAGTGAAAGGCAAAGCAAATATGACATCCGGAACAGGTACATCAGCAGACTATGTAAAATATTGGGATAGAGCACCAGAATATAATTGTACATTGCCAAGCGATAGTGGAAAAGCATGTACATTTCCAAAATTGTTTGAGTTTAGTCAGTATGATATAGAAGCAAATGCAAGCAATAATAATTCAAAATGCGCATCAAGTCTATTGTGTACAGAGAATTGGTTAAGTTTTGCAAATGACTGGGCTGATTATGCGACAGGAGGCCCAAGCGTAGAAATGTGGATGAACAGTTGGAATAAGAGACATGATGATAAAAAAAGATATTGTTCAAAAAGTGATAGTTGTGGTACTTATGGATATTATGTAGGTTCAACCGAAAATCCAGATGCTTTTAGGACATCGGTTGGTGATAGTGACCCATTATATTTCCCACATACAACATCTACGTTTAGTGTTGATAATGATGATGAAAATGAATACTGCGATGGCTATTGGCTTGCTTCGCCGTTTGTTTATGACTACGGGTCGTTTCTGGGGGAAGTGCGATACGAAGGCGAAGTTTACAGTAAGAAGTATAATAGTGATTACTGTGGCGTTCGCCCTATAGTGTGTCTAAAATCTGATGTCAAATTGGTTAAAAGTAGCGAAACACTAGAAGGGAAAGACAATGCTGAATGTTTCGAACTTGTAAAATAAGAGAAAACCGTGCAGTCAGGCTTTGTGCCTGACTATATTGGTGTAGAAATGTAATTTGTGTTACAACAAAAGATAAAAAAATATAAAAAAACTATAGACAAAACGAAAAAAATGTAATATTATTATATAAGATAGAAAAATGTCACAAAGGAGGAGATAGAAAATTATGCAAGAAGAGAAAAAAGTAAATGTAAAAAACAAATTAAGTCCTGAAAGCACAATATTATTAACAATAGGAGGAACAGCACTTGCTATAGTAGTATATAGACTTATATACTATATTATTACAGGTAATTAATTTACATCAAAAACAAACATAAAAAACTAAAAAAAAGAGGAGTACATTTATACTTACTTATTTTAGAGAGAAGAAGTCTTAGGCTGAAAACTTCTTTAAGAAAAAGATAAATGGAAGGTAGCTTTTTTGTTGATATTCTGAAAAAATAGTAAGAATGTCCGTCTAAGCCACGTTACAGGCTAAAAGAGATATCATTTAAAAAAATGATAATTAAGGTGGTACCGTAAGAATAAAAGCTTGCCCTTAAATAGGGTGAGTTTTTTGTTTTTATATATAAATAAAATAGGAAGGGGTAAAGAAAAATGAAAGACAAGTACAATCCAAAAGATTTTGAAGAAACATTATATAAACATTGGGAAGAAAGTGGTTATTTTAAGCCAAGTATGGACAAAAGCAAAGAAAGTTATTGCATTATGATGCCACCACCAAATGTAACAGGAAAATTACACATGGGACATGCATTAGATGATACTATCCAAGATATTTTAATTCGTTTTAAAAGAATGCAAGGATATAATACTCTATGGCTTCCAGGAAGTGACCATTCAGCAATATCAACAGAAATGAAAGTTGTTGAAAAATTAAAATCAGAAGGAAAAACAAAGCAAGATATAGGAAGAGAAAAATTTTTAGAAGAAACGTGGGAATGGACTAGAATTTATGGAGGAACCATACAAGAACAACAAAAAAGATTAGGATGTTCTTGTGATTGGGAAAGAAGAAGGTTCACATTAGATGAGGGACTATCAAATGCAGTATTAGAGCAATTTGTAAGTTTATATGAAAAAGGCTTAATATATAAGGGAACAAGAATGATAAACTATTGTACAAATTGTAAAACAACTATATCAGATGCAGAAGTTGAATATAAAGAAGAAGCAGGTCATTTGTGGCATATACGTTATAAAATAAAAGATGAAGACAAATATATTGTAGTTGCAACAACAAGGCCAGAAACAATGCTTGGAGATACAGCAGTAGCAGTTCATCCAGAAGATGAAAGATATAAAGACTTAATAGGGAAAAAATGTATATTACCAATTATGAACAAAGAAATACCAATAATTGCAGATAGCTTTGTTGAAAAAGAATTTGGAACAGGTTGTGTTAAAATTACACCAGCACATGACATGAACGATTATCAAGCTGGTCTAAGACATAATTTAGAAATTATTGAAGTATTTGATGAAAATAATAAAATGAAAAATCTAGTTCCAGAATATAAAGGAATGGACATATTAGAGGCAAGAAAGCATATTGTAGAAAAACTAAAAGAAATAGGTAGCTTATTAAAAGAAGAAGATTATACACACAATGTTGCAAAATGTGAAAGATGTAAAAATACCATAGAACCGAAGATATCAGAACAGTGGTTTGTTTCTATGAAAGATTTAGCACAAAGGGCAATAGATTCAGTTAAAAATGGAGAAGTAAGGTTTGTACCTAAAAAATATGAAAAACAATATTTTAACTGGTTAGAAAATATACAAGATTGGTGTATATCAAGACAATTATGGTGGGGACATCAAATTCCAGCATATTATTGCGATGATTGCGAGCATATAACTGTTGCAAAATCCAAACCAGAGAAATGTGAAAAATGTGGAAGTACACATATACATCAAGATGAGGACACATTAGACACTTGGTTCAGTTCTGCATTATGGCCATTTTCAACACTTGGTTGGCCAAATACAGACTTAGAAGATTATAAAACATTTTATCCAACAAATGTATTAATAACAGGTTTTGATATTATAACATTCTGGGTTTCAAGGATGATGACACAAGGATTAGAATTTACTAAAATGCCTCCTTTTAAGGATATTTTAATACATGGAATGGTACGTGACAGTAAAGGAAGAAAGATGTCAAAAACACTTGGAAATGGAATTGATCCAATTGAAATAATAGACCAATATGGGGCTGATAGCTTAAGATTTTCAGTATTATCTGGAACAACTATGGGAAATGATATTCGTTATATGCCAGAAAAATTAGAGCAAGCATCAAACTTTGCAAATAAAATCTGGAATGCAGCTAAATTTGTAATTAGCAATACACCAGAATCAGAAAAAGTAAAAGAATTTTGTCATAAAGTGTATAATAAAGAAACGCAAGAATATAATGCAGAATTGTTAAAAATAGAAGATAAATGGATTTTAAATAAATTGGATAAATTAGTAGCAGATGTTACTAAAAATATTGAGAATTATGATTTAGGAATTGCATTAGATAAAATTTATAGCTTCATTTGGAATGAATTTTGCGATTGGTATATTGAAATGGTAAAGACTAGAATTTATAGTGATGATGAAGAAGTAAAAATAGCTGTAAGTGATATTTTAAATCATGTATTACGCACAACGATGAAATTATTACATCCATTTATGCCATTTGTAACTTCAGAAATCTATGGTAGTTTAGTACAATATAGCTCAAAAGAATTAATGGTTTCTGATTGGCCAAAAACAAAGAAACAATTTGTATTTGAAAAGGAAGAACAAACTGTTGAACAATTAAAAGAAATTATAGTAGAAATTCGTAATGTAAGAGCAAGCAAAAATATTCATCCATCTAAAAAAGCAGATTTAATTTTTGTTACAACAGAATATGAACAACAGTTAGAAGAAGCTAAAAGTTTTATGTTAAAATTAGGTTTTGGTAAAAATATGATTATACAGAATGATAAAAAACAGATTGCAGAGGATGCTATTCAAATTGTAACTGATGGAATTGAATTATATATGCCATTAGAAGGATTGATTGACAAAGAAGAGGAAAGAAAAAGACAAGAAGCAGAAAAAACAAAATTAATGCAAGAAGTAGCAAGGTGTGAAAAGATGTTATCTAATCCAGGATTTATTAATAAAGCACCACAATCAAAGATTGAAGAAGAAAAAGCAAAGCTTGAAAAATATAAAGCAATGCTAGAAAAATTGCAAAACCCCTTGACAAAATGAAAAAAATGGTGTAAAGTATATTAGCATTACAAAATAATAGCTCAAAAGAAGTAAGTGTTAGAAAAACTTTTTAGAAGAGAGGTAGTAAACTATGGAAAAAAACGTAAAAGTGAGTATGTTAAATCAATTTTACGGAAAACTATTAACACAAAAACAATATGAAATCATAGATGACTACTACAATAATGACTTGTCATTATCAGAAATTGCCGAAAACAATAAAATCACAAGGCAAGCTGTTAGAGACATTTTGAAGAAAGGGGAGAAAAAGCTTTTCGAATACGAAGAAAAGTTGCAGTTTATGAAAAGGACGTTAAATCAAGAAAAGAAAATCGAAAAAGTTTTATCAGAACTAACAAAAATACAAAAAAACGATTCTGATAAACAAATTGCAAGCATCTTAGAAAATATCAAAAAAGAATTAAATTGTTTAGTTTAAGGGAGTGAAACATATGGCTTTTGAAGGATTATCTTCTAGATTACAAGAAATAACAAGAAAAATCAGAGGAAACGCAAGAATAACCGAATCTGATTTAAAAGAAATGTTAAGAGAAGTAAAACTTGCTCTTTTAGAAGCTGATGTTAACTACAAAATTGTAAAAGACTTTGTTGCCACTATTCGGAGAAAAAGCACTTGGTCAGGATGTTTTAAAATCATTAACACCAGGACAACAAGTAATAAAAATTGTAAAAGACGAATTAGTAGATTTGTTAGGTGGTACAGAAAGCAAAATCAATTTTACGCCTAATCCACCAAGCATTATAATGTTAGTTGGATTGCAAGGTTCTGGTAAAACAACTACTTGTGGAAAACTTGCCAATCTTTTAAGAAAACAAGGAAGGAATCCTTTGTTAGTTGCTTGTGATATATATAGACCAGCAGCTATCAAACAATTACAGGTAGTTGGAAAACAACTAAATATCCCAGTATTTGCCAATGAAACTTCCAAAGATGTAGTACATATTGCAAAACAAGCAATATCTACGGCAATATCTAAGTTAAATGATGTTGTTATATTAGATACTGCAGGGCGTTTACATATTGACGAAGCATTAATGGAAGAACTAAAAAATCTAAAAAACAATGTAAAACCACATGAAATTTTATTAGTAGTTGATAGTATGACAGGTCAAGATGCTGTAAATGTTGCAGAAAAATTCAATGGAGATTTGGGAATAGATGGTGTTGTTTTAACTAAGCTAGATGGCGATACAAGAGGCGGAGCTGCTTTATCTGTAAAAAAAGTAACAGGAAAGCCAATCAAATTTGCAGCAACAGGAGAAAAACTTAGTGATATTGAAACATTCCATCCAGACAGAATGGCACAAAGAATTTTAGGAATGGGAGACATTTTATCAGTTATCGAAAAAGCTGAAGAAGCTTTAGATTTAGAAGAGGCAGAAAAATTAGAAAAACAATTAAAAAAGAAAGAATTAGATTTAGATGATTATCTTGTACAACTTAGACAAGTAAAAAAGATGGGTTCATTTTCTTCATTACTAAAAATGATACCAGGTATGAACCAAATTAAAGACTTAAAAGTAGATGATAAAGAATTTGAAAGAATAGAAGCTATAATTTGTTCTATGACAAAGCAGGAAAAGCGAGACACTAAAATTTTAAATGCTAGCCGTAGACAACGTATTGCAAAAGGTAGTGGTACAAGTGTACAAGACATTAATAAATTCATAAAATCATTTGAAATGACTCAAAAGATGATGAAAAAGATGAAAAGTAATAAAGGCGGAATAAAAAAATTATTAAATGGAATTGATGAAAATGCCTTGAAAAATTTTAAAATCTAAAATTTGTTATTAAATTTAAAATTGATATAAATTGTGGAGGTGAAAAAAATGGTAAAAATTAGATTACAAAGACAAGGAAAGAAAAAAGCTCCATTTTATCATATTGTAGTGGCAGATTCAAGA
>CANQTZ010000030.1 GCA_947626865.1 uncultured Clostridia bacterium | reverse complement strand
TGCCTTATATCAGAGTAAGCACAGAAACAGTTCAAGAAATCTATCTGAAGGTTTAATACCACAAGAGGGCTTTGATATAAATACAAATGCGCCTGACCCAAGTAAAATAAATCGTGCTGTTTGTGCAGGATATGCAGACATATTAAAAAATGCTTTAGCATTAGTTGGAATTGAATCAGTTATAGATTCTGGTAGAAGTATAAGAAATGAAGTAACTAATACATATATGGGTGGACATGAATGGAATAAGGTAAAAATAGATGATAAATGGTATTATGCAGATCTTTGTTGGGATGCAGGTAGAGATACATTTGAATATGCATTAAGAGGTGGAAAAAACGATAAATTTGTTGATTCTGGACTGCTTGACCAATCTGGTCAAACAAGAGTTAATTGTCACTTTACTTATATTAAAGACGGCGTAAGAAGTGAGAATGTTGAAGACGATAGATATGATAAAACAAAGTTAAGAGATTTATTTAACCAAGTTAAAGATGGAAATATTCCAAGAGCCTATGAAATTGTGATACCAGATGAGCCAGATATTCCAATCCAATTAGACCAAGATAGAATTAGAGATGAATATCAAAGAAGAAGAAAAGACATGTATGCTAAATTTTATGGAGATAAAGAATATCAAGCAGAATATGAGGAACGTTCTACAAGATTTAGAGAACATGAAGAAGAAGTTACAAATGGTACAATTACATATAGAACTGTTCAGGATTATCCAGAAAGAGAAGAAGACGAAAAATTCTTAATATTAGGAGATTACAAAAATGCACTAGAAAGAATGTCAAAATATGAAGCAGGAGATACATCAGTATATTCTGGAACACCTGATGAAATAAATGATGCATTTGAACGTGATAGAGAATATGTTACAACAAGAAATCATACATTCAATCAACACGAAAGTACACAAAAAGATTTAGCTACACTTGGAAAATATGGTGAAAAGATGCCATATATACCAAGACAAACAAGTATGTTAAAAAATATTGGAATATCAGCATTAAATGCTACAATATTTGCAAGAAATATTATAGCCCCAGCTTATAGATTTGTAGGAAACCATATTGCTAAGCCTATTCATAGATTAGTAACTGGCAATAAAGATGCATCTCCATATAGAAATAATATTTATCATAGAATGGTAGCTAGAAGAGACTATTTTTTAGATATGGCACAGCAAAGAAATGGAGCTACATCTCATCCAATAAAAAATGCATTAGAAGCTAGGATTCGTGCATTTACTAATGCAAAAGAAGGAAATGAAGCAATATTAAGAGCAGGAGCTTATGATATAAGACAAAATATTGAGCAACAAGAAGGTGCAAAAGCTTTAATAAAAACTCTAGGTTTAAGAAAATTAGCTTTGGAAACACAAATAGCAGACTTAGAAAGAGAAGCACACAGTCATCCTAATGCAAAAAATATAGCAGATGTACAGAATGCAATAGAACATAAAAAGGAGCTACTTACATCAACAACAAATGCATTAAATAGCTATATAAATGGTGGCAAAATAAATGATATTCAAACAGATGCAGTTAGCCAAGAACAACATGCAATTGCAAGTAAAGAAGTTAATACTGCAAGAGTTACAGCAATAAAAGGTGTTGCTAAAGGATTAACTGTAAAATATGTTGGACCAAAAATAAAAGATTGGCTATTAGAAAGAGGAAAAACAGTTCAAGACATTGAAGTTACAGTTCCAAAAGAAGTGCCTGATGATAAATGGATTGAGCCTGTTATTGAAACTGTTACAGAAACTGACCCAGATACCATTTTTGATAAAACAAAATCCTTGAAAGATGCTATGAGTGAAAATGCTGGAAAACAAGTCTCTGCATACTATTCTGTATGGGGAGGAGAAAAAGGTACTATTTCTTATACATTTACAGGTGATGAAAAGATTACAGGTATATTTAAAGCAACTGCTGACGGAGGTATAGGGCTTTCAGATAAAGCGGGATTAACAGCTCCAACTTTTACAGATGGATTATTTTCAGATGACTTATTAGATTCATCAGGAGTATTAAATCAAAATATTTCTATAGAATCTTTAATGAGTGCGTTGCAAGAAGGTAAAATTGATGCAAATTCACTTGAAGATATATATGTATCTGTAGGAGATAAATGTTGGGTAAAGGCAAGTGATGTTTTCTCTGTTATGGAAAAGAATGTAGACACTGATAAAGTGATTGAAAAGATAGTTACTCCAGGTCATTGGGAGGAAGGAACTAAAATAATAAATGAAGTTGTTAAAACAACTAAAGTAGTTGATAACCCTGCTCTGCAACAAGTAGTAAAATTGGGAGGTGGAGTTATGAAAGGAATAATAGGAATGGACTCAATACAAGATGTTGTGGAAAATATTAGAAAAACTACAACAGATGAAAAATCTAATAAGAAAAAACCTAGAAATTATACCTATGATGATGGGGAAGCTACACCAATACCTACAAGTAAAAAAGAATATGATGAAGAAAGATAAAGGTTTTTAAAGATATAAAATTTTAGTTGCCAAAATAGAATATAAATGTTATAATAAAATAGAAATGTGAAGTGAAGGAGAAAATATGAAAGTAGTTTTACCAGAGAAAAATCCATTTAGGAAAATAGATATTTTGATTTATGTATCCATTTTTATAATTTGTCTTGTTTCTATTGGAATTGCTTTTTATGTTCAATTTTTTGTGCAAGGGGATTATGGAGCAGAAACGATAGCTAGCTTTGGAAAAAAAACAGAAGAACAATCTCAATTATTAAAAGCTGAATTTGATACAATTTTTACTAATAGCATACAAGTTACAGAAGAACCAAGTGTAATAAAAAAAGATGCAGAAAAGCCAATTGTTTTTACAAGCATGCAGAAAAAAGAAAGTAAATTAAACAGTTATGACATAGAAGTAAATATTCCAGAAATAAATATAAATAATGAAGAAATAGAAAAATGTAATAAAGAAATAAAATCACTATTTCAAGCTAAAGCAGAGCAAGTACTAGGAACTGAAAATAAGAACATTATTTATAATGTTGGATATGTAGCAAATATTGAAGATAATATTTTATCATTAATGATTCATTGTAACTTAAAAGAAGGTTCTAATGCCCAAAGAGTAGTAGTTCAAGCTTATAATTATGATTTGAAAAATAATAAAGAAATAACTTTAGAAGAAGTTTTAAGTAGAAAACAATTAGATATAGCACAGACGCAAGAAAAAATTAATAATGAAATTCGTTCAGAGCAAAAGAAAGTAGAGGATTTAAAAAATTTAGGTTATAATATATATGAAAGAGATGTAACAAGCGACATTTATAAAATACAGAATTCTAAAGAATTTTATTTAACTGATAATACATTATACATTGTTTATGCTTATGGAAATGATGTTTCTACTAGTGAATTAGATTTAATAGTTATATAAAAATAAGGAGAGTTTATTGTTTTACAATAAACTCTCTTTTGAAAATAAAAGGGGATGTTTTTAATTTTAATCAGTATTGTTTAACTGATTGTAAATGTATTTTAACAATTGATTTTGTCCATTGTGTGAATTGTAAGTGAAAAATTTGATAAAAAGCAAATTAAGGTTGTTCACCTAAAGTTAGGGTTAATTCTTTTTCTTCGCCATCTCTATTGACTTTAATTTTCATTTCATCACCAATTTTATGAGAATTTTTAATTTCATTTAACTCATCCATAGTTGTTATTTTTTTACCATCAGCTTCAATTATAACATCGCCAATTTTTATGCCAGCTTTTTCACCAGCAGAAAAATCATCAACAGATTTTACATAGATACCAACAACTAAATTATTTGCTTTAGCAGTTTTTTCATCTAAATCCATACCAGAAATACCAATATAAGGTCTTTTTACTTTACTATATTGAATTAATTGTGAAGTAATATCTGTTGTAGAATTAATTGGAATAGCAAATCCCATACCTTCAATACCTGTTCCAGAAAGTTTCAAAGTATTAATACCTACAACTTTTCCTTCACTATTTACTAAAGCACCACCACTATTACCAGAATTAATAGCGGCATCAGTTTGAATTAATGTAAAGTTTTTTCCATCTGAATCAGTAACTTCACGATTTACTGCACTAATAACTCCACAAGTAATACTACTTTGCATACCAAGAGGGTTACCAACAGCCATAGCAAATTCACCAACTTTTATATTATCAGAATCTGCAAATTCAGCTTTTGAAAGACCAGTTTTATCAATTTTTACAACAGCTAAATCTGTTTGTTCATCTTTTCCAACAATTGTTGCTTCATATTCAGTTTCGTCATTAAATAAAGTAACTGTAACTTTAGTAGCTTCTGAAACTTCGTAGTAGGATTCAGAAGAAGAAGTTGAAACAATGTGGTTATTAGTTAAAATATAACCATCATCACTAATGATAATACCAGAACCACTTGCGGTAGCAGTAGACGTAGATTGTCTACCAAACATAGAGAACATAGAATTTACATTATATTCTACTTGGATACCAACAATAGAAGGTAAAATTTTGTTAGCAGCATAAACAGCTGTATCAGAATAATCTGATAAAGAAGTTTGGCTTACATATCCAGTAGAAGGAGTGCTACTATTGTTATTACTATTACTAATTGAACTAGAAGTTTCATTCAATATTTTAGAGCGAATAGAAGGAACGCCAAAACATGTACCAAGTACAAGACTACATCCTACAATTCCACTAAAAAAAGGTAATAAAACAGCTTTTCCAAATCCATGTTGATGTTTAGAAGTCGAGTTGTTTTGATATACAGCTTTGTATGTATTTGGGTTTGTAACAGCTTTAAAATTTGATTTTTGTTCTTGTGAATATTGAAATTTTTCATTTTTTTGATTTTCTTCCATTATAAGGACCTCCTAAAAAATATATTTATTATTATAATAACCTATTATGCTAATATAATACAATACAATTGTGAAATTTGTGTGAAAAAATCTTGTACTTTGTATTGAAAATATTATAATAAAACGATATAATGTAAAAAAGAAAAGGAAGGTAGATAGTTTGAAAGAATGTAAGCTTTCATTTCTATGTGTGCCTTTGAGCGAAGAGAGAAAGGAATGAAATTTAAAATGAATAAAAAATGTCAAAAAGGAATTACATTATTAGCTTTGACAATAACAATTGTTATTTTAACAATTATAGCATCAGTAGGTATTTATGGTGGAAAGGAAGTAATACAAAGGGCGAAATTAGAAGAATTAAAGACAGATATGTTATTAATTCAAGCAAAGGCTAAAGAATATGTAGAAGATGCAACTTTTAAGATGGGAATGAATCCAGATGATAACAAAAAAACACAAGTCAGAAGTGAGGTATATGAGGAGACGGCAAAGTTGAGCAAAGTATCTAGTGTGCCATCTAATTTAGGAATTACAGAGCAGGAAAATTGTTATAAATTAACAGATGAAGCGGTTAAATCGTGGGCATTAGAAGGCGTAGAAGCACCAGATGAATATATTATTCAATTTAAAGAAGATGATGTATCAGTAGAAATTTATTATATTCCAGGACAAGAAGGCAAGTATTCATTGAGTGATATTGATAAATTGGAAGAATAGCTTAGATATAATGCTTTAAGAGAAGGGAATGAATTATCAAAATGAAGGAAAAAGAAATAGAAAGATTAACAAAATTAAAAGAAATAGAAAAAGACTTATATAGTAAAGGATTTCAAAAAATTTGTGGCATTGATGAAGCTGGTAGAGGACCTTTAGCTGGTCCAGTAGTTGTAGCAGGAGTTATTATGCCACAAGATTCTTTTATAGAAGGAGTTAATGATTCTAAAAAAGTTTCTGAAAAAAAGAGAGAAAAGCTATATGATATTATCATTAAAGAAGCAATTAGTTATTCAGTATCAATTATTCCTCATAATGTTATTGATGAAATTAATATATTAAATGCAACAAAGCAGGGGGTAACAGAAGTTGTAGAAGGCCTTGCGATAAAGCCAGAACTTATAATAATAGATGCTTTAGAGCATATTAATACTAAAGGAATTCCATATCAATCAATAGTAAAAGGTGATGCAAAATGTTATAATATAGCAGCAGCTTCTATAATTGCTAAGGTAACAAGGGATAGGATTATGAGAGAGTGGGATGATGTATATCCACAATATGGTTTTATCAATCATAAGGGGTATCGGAACAGCTAAACATATGGAAGCAATACGAACATATGGGTTGTGTCCTATCCATAGAAAGAGTTTTACGAAAGCTTTTTGGGAGGAATAGAAATAATGAGAATGATAGATATTATTGAAAAGAAACGAGATGGAAAAAGTTTAACAAAGCAAGAAATAGATTTTTTTGTTTCTGGTTATACAAATGGAGATATTAAAGAGTATCAAGTGGCAGCTCTTATAATGGCGATTTTTTTTAATGGTATGACAAGTAGAGAAACTACAGATTTAACATTAGCTATGGCATATTCGGGAGAAGTATTAGATTTATCCACATTAGGAAAAATAATTGTAGATAAACATTCAACAGGCGGTGTAGGAGATAAAGTTTCTCTTATTTTGTTGCCTTTGGTAAGTTCTTTAGGAGTGCCAATAGCTAAGATGTCTGGAAGAGGATTGGGATTTACAGGAGGTACGGTTGATAAATTAGAATCTATTCCTAGATATCAAACAGGTGTGCCAGTACAACAATTTATAAAAAATGTACAAAAAGTTGGAATTAGTATGATTTCTCAAACTTTAAATTTGGCTCCAGCAGATAAGAAATTATATGCTTTGCGAGATAGTATATCTTGTGTTGAAAGCATACCTTTGATTGCTTCTAGCATTATGAGTAAAAAGATTGCAAGTGGTGCACAAAAAATAGTTTTAGATGTGACAGTTGGCAAAGGTGCATTTATGAAAGATATGGAGCAAGCAAAAAAATTAGCTGATACAATGATACAAATTGGAAAATTATCTAATAGGGAAACTGTTTGTGTATTGACTAATATGAATGAACCTTTAGGCTATAGTGTTGGAAACACTTTAGAGGTAATAGAAGCAACTGAATGTTTAAAAGGAAATATGCCAGAAGATGTAAAACAGGTTGTGCTTGAATTGGGTAGCTATATGATAAAATTGGCAAATAAAGGTGAAAATTTAGAAGAGAATAAAATAAAAATGTTAGAAAATATAAAAAATGGAAAAGCACTTGCAAAATTTATGGAACTTATAGAAAATCAAGGTGGAGATATTTCTTATATACAAAATCTTGAAAAATTTCCAAAAGCTAAATATATAGAACCAATTTATGCAACTAAAAGTGGCTGTGTTCAAGAAATAGATAGTAAAGAAATTGGAAAATTAGCAGGGATGTTAGGTGCTGGTAGAGATAAAAAGGAAGACAAGATAGATTATGAGGTAGGAATTGTGCTAAATAAAAAAGTGGGAGATGAAGTGGAAGAAAATGAAGTTTTAGCATATATCCATGCAAATAATGAAGATAAAATGCAATATGCATTACAAAAAATAAAAGAAGTTATAGTTATTTCAGACCAATTTGTAGAAAAAGAAAAGGCAATTTTGGGTTTTTGTGGTGGCTAAGAAAAAATATATTAACATGATTTGCAATATTATGTTAAATATGTTATAATAGCAATAGGCAATGGAGTAGGTTTCTGGTAAGACCACCAAATAAATGAAGGGTGGCACAGAGGAAGGAGATACTATGTATTATGGAGAAATGAGTATAGGAAATGGTATATGCCGGATAAAAAATGTCTATTTTGAGGAAGGCGTGAGTAAAGAAAAAGTCGATGAGGTTTTGGCGGAGGTGTCAGACCGTGGCTTGTCGGTTCCATCTTTAATGACATTAGGAGCATTATGCATACAAATATATGCTCCTGAAAGCGTGGCAAAAAAAATAGCAGAAATGCCAGTAGGTAGCTGTATCATCTTTGACAGCAAGAGGATTATGAGGTGGAGCAAGTCTACCTATAATGTTACTCTTTAATCTCCTTTTAAAATCCTTTCCATAAGTTCCATTAGCTGTAGGAAAGGTAAGATCATCCCCATAGGGTGGTCTTTTCATTTTTGAGACAAATAATTAGAAAAAAAGTAATAAAATCATTGAAATTTTGACATGATATGTTATAATAATAAAGAATGAAAAAGAAAGGAATGAAAAAAATGAAAAACAAAGAAAAAGACAAATATCGTGATAAAAATCAAATATTTGTAAAAATCATGGCAGCAGTTTTAGCAATATTAATGGTAGCAGGAACTGGTGTAACACTTGTATATGCCTTAGTAGGATAAAAGGGAGAAAACTATGGTAATAAATTTAGGAATGAATTGGGAAAATTTTTATAAAGAAAACATAATGTCTTATATCAAATCATTACAACAAAATCCATTTGAACTAATTACATTAATTCTAGACTTAGCAATAGTAATATTTTTAGTTTACTGTTTTTTCAAAATAGTAAAAGGGTCAAGAGCGTGGCAACTAATAAAAGGAATTGCATTGTTAATTATTGCAACAGCAGTAAGTGGGTTATTGAACTTAAAAATCCTAAACTGGATTTTAACAGGGATAATGAACTTAGGAGTAATAGCAATAATAGTGATTTTCCAGCCAGAATTAAGACGAGCTTTAGAACAATTAGGTACAAACAAATTAACAAGATTTTTTGGAATAGAACAAGATGTTGCAACCAAAACCAAAGAAGATATTTACAAAGTTGTAATTGCAACAACAGAACTGTCCAAAGCTAAAACAGGAGCATTAATTGTTTTTGAAAGAGACATCAAAATACAAGACATAATAGCAACTGGAATTCCAATGAATGCAGAAGTATCGCCACAATTATTAGTAAATATATTTGTACCAAATACACCATTACATGATGGAGCAGTAGTAATAGCAGGAAACAAAATAGCCTCTGCTGCTTGTGTATTACCACTTGCAGATGATAAAGATATTGCAAAAGAATTAGGTACAAGACATCGTGCTGCAATTGGAATATCAAAAGAATCTGATAGCATAGTTGTAGTAGTTTCAGAAGAAACAGGAAAAGTATCAGTAGCAAAAGATGGAACATTAATAGCTGATGTAAGAGAAGATGTATTAAAAAAGATTTTAATTAGTAACATAGTTACCAAAAGATTTGCAAGTGAGAAAAAAGAAAGAAAAAATCATTTAAAAAAAATAAAAGAAAGCATAAAACCCACCGAATAGTTATGAGTAAAAAATGTGTAGGTGAAAAAATTGAGGAATATAAAATTAACAATTGAATATGATGGAAAAGAGTTTCATGGTTGGCAAAAACAACCAGAAAAACTAAACATCCAAGGTACAATAGAAAAAGCTATTGAACAAATAACAGGGGAAGAAATTGAGCTAATTGGTTCTGGAAGAACAGATGGGGGAGTGCATGCATTTCGGGCAAGTAGCTAATTTTAAAACTAATTCTAAAATTCCAATTGAAAAATTTGCAATAGCAATCAATAGTAAACTAAAAAAGTCAATTGTAATAAAATCTGCACAAGAAGTAGATGAAAAATTCCATAGTAGATTAACCTGTAAAAAGAAAACATATCGTTATGTAATAAATAATTCTACTATTAATAGCGCTATTTATCGAAATCTTGAAACACATATACCAATGAAACTTGAAATTGATAAAATGAAACAGGCAATCCGGCTATTTTGAAGGAGAACATGACTTTAAAGCATTTAAAGCGAGTGGAACAAGTAGCAAAAGTAGTGTAAGAACAATTTATGAAGCTAAAATAATACAAAAAGAAAATGATAGAATTTGGATTGAATTAACAGGTAATGGCTTTTTATATAACATGGTAAGAATAATAGCTGGAACATTAGTAGATGTAGGTTTAGGAAATATACAACCAGAAGAAATACCAAATATTATAGAAAGCAAAGATAGAACAAAAGCAGGAAAAACATTACCGCCTCAAGGATTATATTTAGTAGAAGTTAAATATGAGTAAAGAGAACAAAAAATAACTATAAAGCATAAAATATAGTAAAAAATCATAAAGGAGAGAAGTTATGAATAATCTACTCATATTTTTTGCTTTACCAGTTGCAGTTATTATTATCTCTATAGCATTACAAAAAATATTAAAATGTCCTGCCTTAGTATCAGCAATTATCTTTGCTATTTTTCTAATTGTTACATTTGTTATAAATAATTTGAATTTTTTGGTTGCTACTATTGTTTATACCATTCTTAGTTTTATCACAGCCTCTATTACTTGTTTGATATGTCGAATATTAAGAAGAATGTCAAATAATAATTGTTGTTGTAATAATTCAGTACAAGAGGTAAATGAGGTATTGCAATTAAGTAATGGAAATGAAATTGTGGAAAACAGTAATAATGTAAGTACTTGTAATTATCAAATTAACAATCAAAATGGCATAAGTGCTAGGGTAAATGTTATTCCCAACAATGCTAATAATGGGCAAACAGGGAATATTAGCGGATGTTATAGGAGAAGAAACTAAAAAGTAGTTGAAAAAACTTAAAAATTGTGTTATGATAGTACACGAAAGAAAAGGAGAAATTATGGTAGAAATATTTACAGAAGCGATTATGGATAGTATTAAGTTACTTCCATTTTTGTTTGTCACTTATTTAATTATGGAATACATAGAACACAAAACAAAAGAAAAAACAAAAGAAACTATAAAAAAGTCTGGAAAATATGGACCACTAATTGGAGGAATATTAGGTATATTTCCGCAATGTGGTTTTTCCGTTTCGGCTACAAACTTGTATGCTGCAAGAGTAATTACTTTAGGAACTTTAATTGCTGTATATCTTTCTACATCTGACGAAATGCTTCCTATTTTTTTGTCAGAAGCAGTACCAATTACTACTATTTTAACAATACTTGCAATTAAAGCAGTAGTTGGAATTATAGCAGGTTTTGTTATTGATATGTTTGTGAGATTAAAGCATAAAAAAGCAGAGAAAGAAAAAATTATTGATTTGTGTGAGAAAGAACATTGCCATTGTGAACATGGAATTATACGTTCATCTATAAAACATACAATAAATATATTTTTATTTATTTTATTAATTACTATAGTTCTAAATCTTGTAATCAATCTAATTGGTGAAGAGGCAATAGCAGGAGTTGTAAAAAATCAACCAATACTAGGACCAATCATTGCTGGAATAATTGGATTAATACCAAATTGTGCTGCTTCAGTTATTTTAGCACAATTATATTTAGAAAATGTAATTTCTTTTGCAACTCTAATCTCTGGATTGCTAGTGGGAGCAGGAGTAGGGATAGCAGTATTATTTAAAATGAATAAAGGAATTAAACAGAACTTAAAAATCGTTGCATTATTATATGGAATTGGTGTAATAGCAGGAATGTTGCTTGAATTAATATTATAAAAAGCAAAAAAATTGAGGTACTAAAAATTTTTAGTACCTCGTTTTTCTTTATTTTTTATCACTATTTGGATTACCTCTTTTTAGATTTACAATAATTGCATCTTGGTTATCAAATAAATATTTTGAATCTGTTACATCAGTTTGAACTGGATTAAATTCATTATTTTCATCTAAAAAGTCAAGATGTTTTAAATCAAATTTTTTTCTAGTATTAGTATCATCTTCGGTAGCAGTAGTTACACCGTCAGAATATTTTCCAAAGTCATAATTTTTAATTTTCTGAGGTTCTTTATACTTAGAACTCAAATATTGTAAATCTCCAACACCGCACATTGGTCTACCAGAGTCGTTTCTAATTTTATAACCACATTGTTTTTGACCAATTGCTTGAAGTTTTCCAGTTTTTATATTAGCAACATATGTCCATTTTACACTACCATATTTAGGATCATATTGCAATTTTTCAGTATCCATATTATTTGAATATGACCACTCTCTGTGAGAGCCAAATTCATTTGCCCACCAATCAACTTCATCATAACCTGCATTTCCAGTAAATATCTTATTAGCACAGTTAGATAAAATAACAGAACGATATTTATAATCTTTTTCTGAACCTTGAACATCTAATTGTGATAAAGTTTGAATAGAAATGATAGGTCCTACTTTGTATTTACGGTATAATGTAAACATAGCTTCTGTTCTATTACAAATAAAATCAGCAAATTCATCAATATATAGAAAATGAGGAATACGAGTTGCCTCAGTTCCAGGTCTTCTTAAAACAGCTTCTTGCATTGAGATTAGATAAAATAAGCCTAAAATTTTATGAGAAGAAGAACCTAATTCTCCACGTCTAGTGCAAACAAAAGTAATTTTACCAGTTGCTAGTGCTTCGTCAAAATTAATATTATTGTGTCTGTTACATAAGATAGATTTAATGCTAGGAACTTGTAGCAAATTATTTAATTCATCAGATATTGTAGACATATATTTTTCTAGCATTTCTCTTCCATGTGAATTACGATAAAAGTTTTTCTTAAAGTAGTTTAGTTGAGTGCTATATTTTTCTTTTAAATCATCTTCTTGCATCATAATTTCACACATTTTTTCAATTAATTCAAAGTCAGATACAAGTTTTAGCAAATCTTCTAAATTAGGAAGACTACCTTGATTCATTCTAGGATACATTTCTTTTAATAATATACATATATTTTCAAGGGCTTGAATAACAGCATCTTTTATATATGTTTCAAAACTAGATTTTAGGTTACTTAAATACATAGCATCTAAAATAGAAGATATAGTAGTTGCAATTTGATAAGGATTATCATAAACAAATGGATTTAATCCAATAGAAGTACTAGCATTTGAAGGATCTATAATATCATATTCAACACCAAAGTTTTTACAAACATCTGTCATATGCTGTATTATTTCATAATCTGGAGCTACTAAGCTAAGTCCAAGATTACGGTATACGGTTTCACCCAAAATAGTACCTAAGCTCATTTTACCTAAATAAGCTTGTAATAAATTTTCTCTTCCTTCTACAGGTCTTAACATATTTAAGTTAAAGTTTTTGTTTAAGTAATCATTATCATAAGGGCGATTCAAAACTGCTATTTTAGTTTTTAAAGCTGCTAATCCTAATTCTTTAGAAGTTTCCCTAAAAAAGTGCTTTCGTTCTATGTCTTTAGCAATTAGTGGCTCATATATTAAAGAAGTTTTTCCAGAACCAGAACCACCACATACTAGTAAAGATTGAAATCTGGAAGTTTCGTTTAGTATAATTTTTTTATTGTAATCGTGGTCTGTACAAATATATACTTCGCATGTATAAGGTCCATGTCCAACAGAAGAATCTGCTAAATTAATTCCACGAAAATCCCAAATAGAACGTATTTTTAAAGGATCATCATTTATTGTAAAGTAAACCCATTTAAAGAATGGATAAATGGTAACTAAAGGTAGATAAAGTGAAATACTAATTAGTGCAGGTTTTACTAACTCAGAGAAGTCAGTAATTAATTCGGTATAGTCAGGTACGCACATTAGTAATAACCAAGTTCCCATATTGAGCCATTGTGTGAACATTGAAACAGCAATTATATAAAATACCACTATATACACATAAAAATAAGTTACTTTATATTTATTATTAATGGCGAATTTTGATGATGGTAGGAAAGCATAAGCAAATACTGGGCAAGCTAATGCTAGTGTATATTTAATAGGTCCCCAGTAAGCATATGATGCGCCTGTAAATATCATAAGTAACATTTCTACCAGTCTATCTACTGCGATATAAGCAGAAATTAAAGAAAGTATATAGGTAGCAAATGTGTTTCGGTCGGTTTTTAGTTTTTTTAAAAACTTGTCTATAATTTTCATTATTAAGGTCCTTTCTAAAAATTAACTCTACATATATATTATCCTATAAAATCGCCAAAAAAACAAGAGGTTTGAGCAAATTTTATGAATAAAAACTGATATTGTGAATATAATAAACTAAAATGAGTAAAAAGGGGATAGAGTATGCAAAATGAATATTATTTGAAAGAAAGTAAACTTGTTGAGAAAACCGAAATAGAAAAGGAAGTAGAATTGATTAGGACCATTGTGAAAACTAGGGAAGAATTAAAGGTTGCCAATCGTAATTTTGAATATGCTCAAGATGATTTGGTAGATTATTATACTTATCAAATTAAGGCTAATCAAGCGAAATTAGATTATTTAATAAAATTGGCTAAAACTAAAGGAATAGAAGTCGATATGATTAATGATATAAAATTTACTTTGTGGGATGAAGGTGAAGAAGCGGTGTAAACTAAACATATTTGTCCTAAAAGAAGCATACAAATGGTAATAAGAAATTATTATCATTTTTTCTTTTAGGAGTTGGTCAAGTAATGAATATGAATGTACTTACTTATTTAGCATGTATTTGTTTTATTTTTATATTTGGAAGGATTTTTATTTTACCGTTAAAAAAAGTGTTAAAGCTTATTTTCAATTCCATATTAGGTGGCTTGTGCATTTTTATTATTAATTTTGTAGGTGCAAATTTTGGATTCCACATAGGATTAAATTTTTTTACAAGTATTGTTGTAGGATTGCTAGGCTTGCCAGGAGTGGTATGTTTGATTGTTGTAAAATTATTAATTGGATAGATATTGATTTTTTTGCTATTTTATGTTAAAATAATAGATAGTTCTTTTATAAATATAAAAAAACGGTTAGAAAATTAAAGTTTTAGGGAGAGAATTATGAGTAACAAAGCAAAAGTAAGCAATTCATATTCAATATTTAATGCATTAAAATTATTATTTTTTACTAATGAACAAACTGCTGTTAATGCAGAAGAAGCAATTTTACAAGAAGATGGAATGTCAGATGCAGATAAAAAAATATTAATAAAAGCATTGAAAAAATGTGAAGGCAAAGGCGAAAAAATTAATAATATGGGGAAAAATATAGTTCCAAAGGTGCAAGGAGCAAATGTAAATAAAGCCAAGGGAACAAAGAAGCAACAAGTGGTAAAAGAGCAAAAAGAACAAGAATTTTAAAATTCTTGTATTTTTTCCTTGACAAAAGTGAAAACTATAAGTATAATAAATAGCGTCAAAGGATATGGCGAAGTAGCTCAGTTGGCTAGAGCATTCGGTTCATACCCGAAGGGTCATGTGTTCGAATCACATCTTCGCTACCATAAAATTGAAAATGGCTAAAAATATAGAAAAAAGACTAGGAAATTGTTCAGGCTTCCTAGTCTTTTTAATGTGTTTTTCATTTACTAGACTGGTTAGTTACTAGCTATACTTATAATAGCACATATTCTAGGATATGTCAAATTTTATTTTTTTATACGTGACAACTCAGGAAGTTATACCCCCTGAGTTGTTACTAAAAAATTTGATACATTCTAAACCATGTGTCTCTAAGATTATAATTGGAATAAAAAATGCTCTAACTGTAAAACTCGGGGGTTTTTGAAACTTCTTGTTTTTTGGATTAGCCACTATTTTATTTAATATAGGAGAGCCGTCATATTTAGTATTTTTTATAAATATCGCCTCTATTATCTGCATCTGTTACAGTTATTAAGATTTCATTTTGTACCCATTCAAATATTATTCTATATTCTCCAACTCGTAGTCTATATTTGGTTTGATAACCTTTTAAAAGTTTTATATCGCCATTTGGTAAATTATATATAGCAGTATATATTCGGATTTGCTGTTTTTTATCTTGTTTATCTATAAACTTTTGTGCTTGCTTTTTTATATTAATTTTGTAAGTCATTAATAGTCAACCCCGCTTTCTTTAAACATTCTTCGAAAGGGATTGCTTCTTCTGCTTCTTTCTTTCTTTGTTCTTCTGATTTAGAATATTCTCTTAGTAACATGAGTTTTTCTGTGGTATCAAGTTCTTCAAGTACACTTAATTCTAATTGTGGTAAGATTTCAAGTAGTCTAATGTCTAACAAATTTACAGCTACTTTTTCTATTTTTTTTGCATCTTCTTCTGTCAGACTATAAGATATGTTATTAATATCTATTAATAATTGTTTTTGATTTTCACTCATTAAAATCACTCTCCTTTATACTATTATAATGCAAATGGTTTAATTTGTAAACAAATTGTAAATTTTTTTATCCTGATAAAGTATGTTATGTGGTTGTTTTTTTGTAAAAGATATAGTAAAATGAAAATAAATAATTTTCAAAGTACACAGAATATAATGTCATCTAAAACAAAACGTAAGGAGGATAATATATGCAAATAACTATTATTAATGATGAATATGTAGAGCAAATATTTAAAAAAATTGCAGAAGAAATTATTAGTGAGAATCAAGAAGGAGATAGAGAGGATAGCAATCTATCATTTATACTTGAAGGAATATGTGGAGAAGATGTATCTGAAATTGATGAAACTAATTTGTCATCAGAAAATTCTAGAAAATTTATAATAGACACAAATAATTTATCGTTAAAGAATTTTAAGCGATTGACATTTGATGGAAAGACTAAATTTTCAGAAAGACAAAAAGAAAAATTTCATCCAGAACAACTTTTAAAACAAGGAAAATTCTCAGAAGATATGAAAGAACTTCACAATGTAGGAATAGACGGCGAAGGAACTACTATTGGTATAATTGACAGTTGTTTTAATAGTGCAATACCAGAATTTGAGGGTAGAGTTGAGGAACATAGAGTATTTGAAAAGATAAAAGACAAAAATGGTAAAGAAGTTATCTTAAATAGACATTATGAAGCAAAAGATGGAGATGGCTTTCATGGAAAAACAACAGCATCTTTAGTAACAGGAAAAACGTGTGGTATAGCACCAAAAGCAAGAATATATTTGTTTGGAATTGCTGAGGATACGCCTTATCCAGAAGCAAAAGAAGCGATATTAGAATACATAAAAAATAATAATATAAAACTAGATATAATTTCTATGTCAGCAGATACAAAAAATTCAAAAAAGGCTAAAGATATATTAGAAAAATTAGAAGAGGAAGGCTGTACTTTTCTTGATTCTAGCAAGTTTTGGAAAGATTTTGTGTGGGGAAGAACCAGCCCAGATGGTGAAACTGTGCTATTAGATGAATTGATGAAAACAATGAGCAAAATGGAAGTAGATGAAAATAGTAGAGGTGGTAAGGTAATAAAAAATATGAAAAATACTGCGATATTACCATGTACAGGAAGAACCAGTTTACAAATAGGAAAGGAAGAGGTAGATAAATATAATGGTAGTGTTTGTGGTGCTAGTTTTGCAATTCCTCAAGTTGCAGGTTTGTTTTTATTAGCAAAACAAAGAAATCCATCTATAAGTTATGATGAATTTATTGAAATCATAAAAAATCCAGAAAGATTAAATCCAGAGCAAATGATGTATGTAGAACCAAAGGAAATACTTAAAGCAAAAAGTCTAAAAAGTACTCAAAAACTAGGTAGAGAAACTTTAGAAGAACAGGAAGGTACAAGTGGAAAATTAATTGTAATGCAAGATATAGGACAACAAAAAAGAGATCTAGAGAATGAACAAGAGAAAAATTAGAAAGGAAAATTAAAAAATGGTAAATAAAGAATATGCAAATGCATATAGTGAGGTTTTAGAAATTTTAAAATATATTCCGAAATCAGATTATGATAAAATTCCACCTAATATAATCGAACTATTTACAATAAATAAAAATGAAGAATATGTTTTTAATTATGATGTTAATAAAACTCTAGATGAACAAAATGTTTCTAAAAAAGCCAAAATTATAATTGCTATATTGTTTAGAGATTATTGGGCTACAGAATATCAAAAGGAAAGGATATTAGCAAAAGAAAAATATGATATTGAACAGATGGAAAAACGAAAAAGAGAATTATATAATCCTGATGATTTATTTAAAAAACAAAAATGATAAAATAATGTAATAAAATATAAAAAATGGTACATACTGTATATATGACACAAAAAGAGAGGGGAAAATATAATGGAAATTATTGAATTACTGCAAAAGATGATTGATAAAAAGTATTATTCAGATAAGCAGGAAATACAAAGCAAATTAAATACATTTTATGCTATGTCAGTAATATCAGATGAAGATTATAGTGACCTAACCTTAAAAGTAGACGAAATATATGCAACAAAAAAGCAACAAACAGAAGGAAAGATAACAGCCAAAAAGCTTAATAATTCAAAAGAAAGTGAAGATTTATAAAAAAATAGTTCAAAATTATTTTAATTTTGAACTATTTTTTTACGAAACCAGCAAAATCTTATATGAAAAAGTTGCAGAAAAATAAAAAACGCCATAAATACTACATTTTACAAAAACGAATAAAATTTTCGTAAATGAAAATGGACGTTTCGTAAAGAAAAATCACTATAAATTAAAAAGTGTGCTAAAATGAAGAAAATCAAAAAGAGGTGAGAAAATGCTAGATAAAATCTGTATGTTTCTAACCAATCGAATGCGAAAAGAAATGCCAGAAATAGATGATGAAAAAGCAGAAGTAATTAATTATGGACTTCAAAACTTATTAGGAGAAATACCAAAAATATTTATTATGTTAGGGGTAGCATACTTACTTGGAATTTTTGATTTAGCATTATTTACTTTTGTAGCATTATTCCTGTATAAAGGAGCTTCTGGAGGTTTTCATTTAAAAACACATATTGGTTGTATAATTGTTACTACGTCGTTTTATTGTATAATTCCTTTTGTTTCGCAATATTTTGTTTTGGAAGAAACAACAAAATATATAATATGTGCTTTAGTTTGGATATTTGGAATTATTATGATAAAACTTTATGCTCCAGCAGATACAGAAGATGTACCAATACTTGCAAAAAAAGATAGAAGAAAAAAGCAAATAGTTTCATATATAACGTTTTCAATAGGAATATTAGTAGCTTGTATAATACACAATAGTACGATTGCTAACATATTAATAATAGCAAACTTTATTCAGACAGTATCTATAACTAAACCAGTATATCGACTTACTAATAACAAATATGGTTACGAGGTATATGGAGATGTTACAAGTTAAAATAGTTTGATACAAAATATTTATAATATATTTTGTGTTATATAGAATAAAAAAAAGGGGGAATTAGTATGTTAAAATTCTTAGCAAAAACTGCTGAAAAATATGCAAAAATGACAAATACAGCATGTGCAGTATTTGTAGTTTTCCATCAACCAAAAATGCCATCTAGCATGATAAAAAAAGATTAATAATTGGCAAAAATAGGACGAAAAATTATTTTTGCCAATACTTAAAAGTTATACAGATACAATCCAACCAAAAAACAGCTTTTCAAAAAGCTGTTTTTTGGTTTATATGGCGCTTACAGCTTGACTAATCCACTGGTTCTACCAGTGGTAGGTAAAAAAACTTCTAGTAAAAAAAACCTCCTATAGTATAATAGTAAGTGATTTGGCGATCGCATTACTAAAAAGAATAGACCAACTATAAAATGTCAATAATTTTTTGAAAAAAAAATAAAAAAATTTTTGAATTAATTTTTTGTACAACAAAAAGACTTTAATATAAATACTAAAGTTATGTTAATTTGATATAGCACATTGAAAATTAGAAATTATGTATATTATGAGGATTTAGGTGGTCGATAATCTCTATTTTCTTTTAAGACATGGAAAATAATACCAAGTAATTTTCGTTCTACTCCTGCTAAAGCAACATAATGATGTTTACCCTCTGCACGTTTTTTAACATAATAATCGTGCATTACAGGGTCATTATTGGATGCAATAAAAGCAGCTTGATAGATTGCATGTCTTAAGTATGGAGAACCTCTTTTAGAAGTTTTCTCATCAGTAGATTTTTTGTTGCC